>JBIJAP010000229.1:0-5851 GCA_044345715.1 Rubrivivax sp. | reverse complement strand
GGGCCGGGCCTGGCGGGCGCGCTGCTGGTGGGCGCGGGCGTGGCCGTGGCGCTGGCGTCGGCGCTGCGGCGGCCGGCCCTGGGCTTGCACCACCTCGAAGGGCACCTGCTGTCGCCTTTTCTGGCTTCGCCCGCACCCGCGTTCCCGTTTGTCGCGCTGCTGGTGTCGGGCGGCCACACGCAGCTGATGAGCGTGCGCGGCGTGGGCCGCTACGAGCTGCTCGGCGAGACCATCGACGACGCCGCCGGCGAGGCCTTCGACAAGAGCGCCAAGCTGCTCGGCCTGGGCTACCCCGGCGGCCCCGCGCTGGCCCGCCTGGCCGAGCGCGGCGACCCGAAGGCCTTTGCCTTGCCGCGGCCGCTGCTGCACAGCGGCAACCTTGATTTCTCGTTCGCCGGCCTGAAGACGGCCGTGCTCACCGCGCACCGCAAGCTCGGCCCGCAGCCGGGCGAGCAGGCGCTGGCCGATCTGGCGGCTGCCACGCAGGAGGCCATCGTCGACGTGCTGTTGGCCAAGTCGCTGCGCGCCGCCGCCGGCACCGGCGTGGGCACGCTGGTGGTGGCCGGTGGTGTGGGTGCCAACCGCCGCCTGCGCGAGCGGCTGAACCACGCCGCCGCCGGGCGCGGCCTGCAGGTGCACTACCCGCCGCTGGCGCTGTGCACCGACAACGGCGCCATGATCGCGCTGGCCGCTGCGCTGCGCCTGCAGCACGGGCTGGCCGTGCCGCAGAGCGATGGCGCCTTCGACGTGCGGCCGCGCTGGCCGCTGGCGGAGATCTCCTCCTGAGGCGGATCGCGGCGGCCGGGCGCTGCCGCGCCGGGGCTCACATCACGGTGATCTGCGCCGCTCTGCGCGCACTGCGCTTGGGCAGCGTGAGCGTGAGCACGCCGTGCTCGAGCTTCGCGCCCGACTCGGTCTGGTCCACCTCGGACGGCAAGCTGAAGCTGCGCGCGAAGCTCGCCACCGGGCGCTCGCGGTAGACGAGACGTTCGCCTTCCTTGCGCTCGTCCTGGGCTTGCGCCTGCGCCTGCACGCTGACCTGCCGGCCTTCGATCGAGACGCGCACGTCCTGCTTCGCGACGCCGGGCATCTCGAGCTTCACGGTGTACGCGCGCTCGCCCTCGACGACGTCGAGCGCCGGGCTGCGCGACGCCACGCCTTCGAGGGCTGCCGAGCCAACGACGAAGGCGTCGTCGAACACACGGTGGAACTGACGGGTCTCTCGGCTGCTGGGGACGATGAACATGGGGGCTCCTACAATGAAGTTCGCGTGCCTGAACCGCCACCACCCTCGCGCTGTGGCGAGGGCCTGGCGTCCATGACCCGGTAGCTGACGCCGGGCCGCCCGCTTTTCAAGACCCCATCCGTTTCGTGAACCCCATCCGACGCACGCTGCTGGCCGGCGTTGCAGGAGCCGCCTACTGGGCCGGCCCCTCGCGCGCGCAAGCGACGCCTGAGCCCATCCGCCTGGGCTTGATCGAAGGCCTTTCGGGGCCCTTCGGCAACGCCGGTGAGGCGGTGTTCCGCAACATCCTATGGGCCGTGGAGCGCGTCAACCGCCGCGGCGGCGTGCGCGTGGGGGGTGTGCTGCGGCCCCTGGCGCTGGCGCGCCACGACAGCAAGGGCAGCACCGAAGAAGCCTTGTCGACGCTGCGCGCGGCCATCGACGATGGCGTGAACGTCGTGCTGCAGGGCAACAGCTCGGCCGTGGCCGCGGCGCTGTCCGACGCCATCGACAAGCACAACGAGCGCGTGCCGAAGCAGCGCGTGCTGTTCCTCAACTACTCGGCCGTCGACCCCGCGCTGACGAACGAGCGCTGCAGCTTCTGGCACTTCCGTTTCGACGCCCACGCCGACATGCGGCTGGCCGCGCTGGTCGAGGCGCTGCAGGCCGACCGCGCCGTGCAGCGCCTGTACCTGATCGGCCAGGACTACAGCTTCGGCCAGCACGTGCTGCGCCAGGCGCGCGCGCTGGTGACGGCGCGGCGGCCCGATGTGCAGGTCGTGGGCGACGAACTGCACCCGCTGGGCCGCGTGAAGGACTTCGTGCCCTACGCCACCAAGATCAAGGCCAGCGGCGCGCAGGCCGTGCTCACGCCCAACTGGGGCAACGACCTGGCCCTGCTCGTGCGCGCGCTGCGCGAGGTGGGCAGCGAGGCGCGCCTGTACACCTTCTACGGCAATGCGCTGGGCACGCCCTCGGCCATTGGCGATGCTGGCGTGGGCCGTGTGCTGGCGGTGGCCGAGTGGCACCCCAACCTCGGAGGGGCGCCGTCCGATGCGCTGGTGACGTCCTTTCGCCAGCGTTTCCCGTCGCCGCAGGACGACTACCTGCACCTGCGCATGCAGCTGATGGTGGAGATGTTGGCTGCGGCCATCGAGCGCGCGGGCAGCACCGAGGCCGCGGCGGTGGCGCTGGCGCTGGAGGGCATGGACGCCTCGGCCACGCCCTTTGGCTGGCACGGTGCGCGCATGCGGGCGGCCGACCACCAGTTGCAGCAGCCCCTGGTGGTGAGCGTGATGGAACGCGCCGGCTCGCTGGGCGTGACGCACGACATCGAAGGCTCGGGCTACGGCTTTCGCACGCTGCGGCGCTTCGAGGCGGCGGCGGTGCAGCAGCCGCACACCTGCCGCATGCAGCGGCCTGACTGAGCTCACACCCATGCGCCCCGCAATCGACCAACTGCCCGGCAGCCTGATCCGCGAGGTGGCGAACGTGGCCTTGGAGGCCGGCCTCGGCCGCAGCGACGTGCTGCCGTTCTGGTTCGGCGAGAGCGACGAGGTCACGCCGGAGCCGATCCGCAACGCCGCGGCTGAGTCGCTGGCGCGGGGCGAGACCTTCTACTCGCACAACCTCGGCCTGCCCGAGCTGCGCGAGGCCCTGGCGCGCTACAGCAGCGCGCTGCACGGGCCGGTGGCGATGGAGCGCATCGCCGTCACCTCGTCGGGCGTGACGGCGCTGATGCTGGCCATGCAGTTGCTGCTTGGCGCGGGCGACGAGGTCGTGGCGGTCGTGCCGGTGTGGCCCAACCTGACGGCGCAGCCGGCGATCCTGGGCGCGCGGGTCACGCGCGTGGCGCTGCGGCCGCAGGGAGGTGCGTGGCGGCTCGATCTCGATGAACTCTGCGCGCGCGTGACCCCGGCCACCCGTGTGCTGCTGGTCAACGCCCCCAACAACCCCACCGGCTGGACGCTCAGCCTCGCCGAGCAGCAGGCGCTGCTCGAGCACTGCCGGCGCACCGGCACCTGGATCGTGGCCGACGAGGTGTACGAACGGCTTTGCTACGCCGGTGCCACGGCCACGGGCTGCGCGCCGAGCTTTCTGGACGTGGCCGCGCCCGACGACCGGCTGATCGTGGCCCACAGCTTCAGCAAGAGCTTCCTGATGACGGGCTGGCGCCTGGGCTGGCTGGTGCTGCCGCCCGCGGCGATGGCGGGCGCTGGCAAGCTGCTCGAGTTCAACAGCTCCTGCGCGCCGGTGTTCGTGCAGCGCGGCGGACAGGCGGCGCTGGCGATGGCCGACACCCTGGTGCCGCGCGTGGTGGCGCACCTGCGCGCCTGCCGCGACCGGTTGCTGCCGGGCCTGCAGGCCCTGCCGGGCGTGAGCGTGGCGCCGGCACCCGGCGGCATGTACGCCTTCTTCCGTGTGGAAGGGCAGGACGACTCATTGGCGCTGGCCAAGCGCCTGGTGGCCGAGCATGGCCTGGGCCTGGCACCCGGCGCGGCCTTCGGCGCCGAAGGCGAGGGCTGGCTGCGCTGGTGCTTCGCCTCGCGCGACCTGGCCCGCCTCGACCAGGGTCTGGAACGGCTGAAAGCAGCCCTCGTGCCATAATCGCGGGCTTTCCGGCTGCGGGGTTCCGTGGCCGGGGAGAGCACGGCGCCGGTCGGTTTCACTGGCGTTCGCAAGTAAACCCTCGGAAACCTCTCTCGGCAGCAAGGCCCGCGACTCTTCGGAGAATGACGGGCGCCTGCCTGGGGCGGTTTCCGGCATCACACTGGAAATCGAGATGCCCCTGACCACCACCGCCACCGCCGACATCGTCAAGAGCCACGCCCGAGGCGCGGCCGACACCGGCAGCCCCGAAGTGCAAGTTGCGCTGCTCACCGCGCGCATCAACGAGCTCACGCCGCACTTCAAGCAGCACCTGAAAGACCACCACGGCCGCCGCGGCCTGCTGAAGATGGTCAACGCGCGCAAGCGTCTGCTGGCCTACCTGAAGGACCGCGACGCCGACCGCTATACCGCGCTGATCACCAAGCTCGGTCTGCGCAAGTAAGTCCCCCGCCGGGGGCTGCCGTGTGTCGGCAACCCCCGGTGCCGTTTCCCACCACCGGGCCGCAAGAGCTGTGTCATTCCAAAGGCATCCCGTGTCCATCGACGCCGGGTTTCGCTGGAATGGCATTGCGCTGCCCAAATCACCTGAGGAAGACATCGCATGAGCATGTTCAACAAGGTCACCAAGACGTTCCAGTGGGGCCAGCACACCGTCACGCTGGAAACCGGCGAGATCGCTCGCCAGAGCACCGGCGCCGTGATGGTGAGCATGGAAGACACCGTTGTGCTGGCCACCGTGGTGGCCAAGACCGACGCCAAGGCCGGGCAGGACTTCTTCCCGCTCACCGTCGACTACATCGAGAAGACCTACGCCGCCGGCAAGATCCCCGGTAGCTTCTTCAAGCGTGAAGGCCGCCCGAGCGAACTGGAGACGCTCACCAGCCGCCTGATCGACCGCCCGATCCGCCCGCTGTTCCCGGACGGCTTCTTCAACGAGGTGCAGGTCGTCGTGCACGTGCTGAGCCTGAACCCCGAGGTGCAGGCCGACATCGCCGCGATGATCGGCACCAGCGCCGCGCTGGCGATCAGTGGCATCCCGTTCAACGGCCCGATCGGCGCCGCGCGCGTGGGCTACATCAACGGCGAGTACGTGCTGAACCCGGGCCAGACGCAACTGGCCGACAGCAAGATGGACCTCGTCGTCGCCGGCACCGAAGCTGCCGTGCTGATGGTCGAGAGCGAAGCCGACCAGCTGAGCGAAGAAGTGCTGCTGGGCGCCGTGGTCTATGGCCACGACCAGGGCAAGATCGCCATCGCCGCCATCAACGAGCTGGTGCGCGACGCCGGCAAGCCCGAGTGGCAATGGCAGGCCCCGGCCAAGAACGAGCCCTTCATCGCCAAGGTCAGCGAGCTGGCCGAGGGCCCGCTGCGCGCCGCTTACCAGATCCGCAGCAAGCAGGCCCGCACGCAGGCCTGCCGCGAGGTCACCAGCAGCGTGTTCGCCGCGCTCAAGGCCGAAGGCATCGAGTTCGACAAGGTCGAGGTCGAGGGCCTGCTGTTCAACATCGAAAGCGCCATCGTGCGCGGCCAGATCCTGGCCGGCGAGCCGCGCATCGACGGCCGCGACACAAGAACCGTTCGCCAGATCGAGATCCGCACCAGCGTGCTGCCGCGCACCCACGGCTCGGCGCTCTTCACCCGCGGTGAAACGCAGGCCCTCGTGGCCGCGACGCTGGGCACCGAGCGCGACGCGCAGCGCATCGACGCGCTGGCCGGCGACTTCGAAGACCGCTTCATGCTGCACTACAACATGCCCCCGTTCGCCACCGGCGAAACCGGCCGCGTGGGCAGCCCGAAGCGCCGCGAGATCGGCCACGGCCGCCTGGCCAAGCGCGCGCTGATGGCGGTGCTGCCGAGCAAGGAAGACTTCCCGTACACGTTGCGCGTCGTCAGCGAGATCACCGAGAGCAACGGCTCCTCGTCGATGGCCTCGGTCTGCGGCGGCTGCCTGAGCATGCTGGACGCGGGCGTGCCGCTGAAGGCGCACGTGGCCGGCATCGCCATGGGCCTGATCAA
>JBIJAP010000228.1:0-5887 GCA_044345715.1 Rubrivivax sp. | reverse complement strand
GAACTGCGACTGGTCGCAGGCGTCGATGCTGTGGTGACCCGAGTTGTGCGGCCGCGGCGCCATCTCGTTGGCCACCAAGCTGCCGTCAGCCAGCACGAAGAACTCGACGCAGAGCACGCCGACGTAGTCGAGCGCATCGGCCAGCCGGCGGGCGCGCGCCACGGCCTTGTCGGCTGTGGCCGCGGGCACGTCGGGCGCGGGCACCTGCGTGACGGCCAGGATGCCGTCGCGGTGCAGGTTCTGCTGCACCGGCAGGTGCACGACCTGGCCGTCGCGGCCGCGCGCGACGATGACGCTGATCTCGTGCGCCAGCGCCAGGCGCTTCTCGAGCACGCACACCGCCTGGCCCAGCTGCTGCCAGGCGGCGGCCAGAGCCTCGGCGCTGTCGACGCGCACCTGGCCCTTGCCGTCGTAGCCGAGCGTGGCGGTCTTCAGGATGCCAGGCAGCAGGCCGGCCTTGGCCGCGGTGGCCAGCGTGGCCGGGCTGTCGATGAGTGCATGCGGGGCGCAAGGCACGCCGGCAGCCTGGAAGCAGGCCTTTTCGCGCGCGCGGTGCTGGCAGACCTCGACCGCATCGGCCGGTGGCGAGACCGCGCAGTGCGCTGCGAGCTGGCGCAGCGCGGCGGCCGGCACGTTCTCGAACTCGGTGGTGACGGCGGCGCAGTGCTGCGCGATGTGCTGGAGCGCCGCCGCGTCGGTGTAGGGCGCCGCGAGGTGCTGGCCCGCCGCGGCACCGGCCGGGCTGGCGGCATCGGGCTCGAGCACCGTGACGCGCAGGCCGGCCACCTGCGCGGCGTGCACGAACATGCGGCCGAGCTGGCCACCTCCGAGCACGGCCACGGACCCGGAGCGGGCGTCGATGGCCTGAGGTGCCGCGCTCACTTCAGCTCCTGCGTCATGGCGCGGGCGGCGGCGGTCTGTTCGGCACGGAAGGCATCGAGCTGCTGGCGAAGGGCGGGGTCGTGAGTGGCCAGCATAGCCACGGCAAACAGCGCGGCGTTGGCTGCACCGGCCGGGCCGATGGCGAAGGTGGCCACCGGGATGCCCTTGGGCATCTGCACGATCGAGTAGAGCGAATCGACACCCTGCAGATGCTTGCTCGCCACCGGCACACCGAGCACCGGCACGGTGGTCTTGGCGGCCAGCATGCCCGGCAGGTGGGCGGCGCCGCCGGCACCCGCGATGATGGCCTGGATGCCGCGGCCGGCGGCTTGCTCGGCAAAGGCGAACAGGTCGTCGGGCATGCGGTGCGCCGAGACGACCTGCTTGTCGTAGGGCACGCCGAAGCGGTCGAGCAGGTCGGCGGCGTGGCGCAGGGTGTCCCAGTCGCTGGAGGAGCCCATCGCGAGCGAGATCACGGCGCCGGCGGGAAGCGGGGCCGCGGCCTGGGGCAGGCCTAGTGAGTCAACCATGGTTCCAGCGCGTGCCTGAGTTGGCTCTCATAGAGGTCGTAGTCGCTCCAGGCCTGCTCAAGGCGGGCCTGGGCGGAGGGCAGCGTGCCGGCCAGCGCCGGATGCTCAGTGAGCTTCGACCAGATCGACAGGCCGACCACGCGCTCGTCGGGATCGAGTGCATCGAGTTGGGCGAGGTCGATGGCCGCTGCGCCGGCTTCGACGGCTTGGAAGTCGCCGAGCTGCAGTTGGGCGTAGAGGGCTTCGATGGAGAGGGCGGTTTGGTTGAGGTGGCTATGGGCGAATCCGTCTCTTGCCTGAAGTCGTGACAACGTAGGCAGTGCTTCGGTGAACCGATCTTCAATCAAGTCGAGACGGGCCAAAGCTAGATCGAAGTGGTCACGCATGGTGGTGACGCCAACCAAGTGCTGCAGGTTTCTTGCGGAAGAGAGCTCTGCACGCGCAGTTTGGAGCCAGGTGGCGTCGGACTTACTTCGGCACCAGTCCACTCGCAGTCTCGCCGACGCGAAAACCGCGCGGTCGAAGAGCAGCGAGTTGATGCAGACCTGGTCTCCATCGGCCACTGCATGGCGATGCCCAAACGTGAAGAACAGCTGACCGACGTCCCGCCGCCCTAGAAGCAAGGCTCCGATCATGACGGTGACCGCGAATCGCGATTGAACGGCGTGATCTTCGCCGCCCGCCAGATCACGAACTAGCAGCAAGGAGCGGTTCATCGCTTCGAATCGGCTTGAGTTGAAGTCGACAAAGGCTTTCCAAGCCGCGCAGATGCAAATCAGGTCAGGCTCTCGAAGTGCCTCAGCAAGAAACAGAGCTCTTGTGAATCGGTCTAAGGCGGCGGCACTCTCGAACTCGTAGTAGTGCAGCAGGCCCTCCGCGATCTGCAGATAACAGGTCACCCGACCACTTCGCCCATCGTTGAAGGTCTTGCGCACATCCGCCACGATCGCGCGCGCGGTGGCGGAGTCGCCGACACGCACCAGGTAAGCCGCCTTCTTGGCCATCAACTCGGCAATCAGGTGCTCATCGGTGGCCTGGGCCAGACGGGCGTCGATCCGACTGAGAAGCTGAGCCATGAGCACCTCGGGAAAACGGTCACGGTCGCGAATTGTCGCGTCTAGGGCTCGGCACGGGCCGGCACCCCCATGCGCAGCGGGCAAAAAAAAGCGGCCCCGGATAGGGCCGCTCGCGCAGCAGACCATGCAGTTGCCTGCATGGCCTGCACTCTCTCAGGGCTTGTTCCCGGTGGGGAACGGCCAGGCCGCCGCTGGGTTCAGCGTGGTCTTGGCCGGTGCCGCAGGCGCAGCAGGCGCAGCAGGCGCGGGGGCGGCAGGCTTCTTGGCCGCCTTCTTGGCGGCAGGCTTCTTGGAGGCCGGCTTCTTCGCCGCAACCTTCTTGACCGCAGCCTTCTTCGCCGGTGCCGCCTTCTTGGCCGGTGCCGCCTTCTTCGCCGGGGCGGCCTTCTTCGCAGCAGCCTTCTTCGCCGGTGCGGCCTTCTTCGCAGCGGCCTTCTTCGCCGGTGCAGCCTTCTTCGCCGGTGCAGCCTTCTTGGCGGCCGCCTTCTTGGCCGGAGCGGCCTTCTTTGCCGGAGCGGCCTTCTTGGCCGGGGCCTTCTTGGCCGGAGCGGCCTTCTTCGCAGTTGCCATAACGATCTCCTTGATCAAGTTGCAACAAGCACCGCACCGGTCGTTCCGGCGCGGGGATTCATCACCCGGGGGTCTGCTGGTGGGCGGATGCCCCCGGCAGTAGCCCCGGTGCGATGAACGGGGTCACGAACCTGCCGGGTCTGATGCCCGGCTCGGCTCGGAATTCTTGATCTCTCATCCACCCACCCGGCGAGGGGCAGGCGGTGTTTGGCGTGTTCGATGGCAGGGACTGCGATGCAGTTCAGTCCCAGGCCAGCGCGCCGCCGGTCTGATAGTCGATGACACGGGTCTCGAAGAAATTGCGTTCCTTCTTCAGGTCGATCATCTCGCTCATCCAGGGAAACGGGTTCTCCTCGTTGGGGTACAGCGGATCGAGGCCGATCTGCGTGGCACGCCGGTTGGCGATGTAGCGCAGGTAACCCTTGAACATGCTGGCGTTGAGGCCCAGCACGCCACGCGGCATGGTGTCCTCGGCGTAGCGGTACTCGAGTTCAACAGCCTTCTCGAACAGCGTCTTGATCTCGGCCTTGAAGGCCGGCGTCCAGAGGTGCGGGTTCTCGAGCTTGATCTGGTTGATCAGGTCAATGCCGAAGTTGCAGTGCATCGACTCGTCGCGCAGGATGTACTGGTACTGCTCGGCAGCACCCGTCATCTTGTTCTGCCGGCCGAGAGCCAGGATCTGCGTGAAGCCCACGTAGAAGAACAGGCCCTCCATCAGGCAGGCGAAGACGATCAGGCTCTTCAGCAGCGTCTGGTCGTTCTCCGGCGTGCCGGTGTGGAAGTGCGGATCCATGATCGCGTCGATGAACGGGATCAGGAACTCGTCCTTGTCGCGGATCGAGCTGACCTCGTGGTACGCGTTGAAGATCTCGCCCTCGTCAAGGCCGAGGCTCTCGACGATGTACTGATAGGCGTGGGTGTGGATCGCCTCCTCAAACGCTTGGCGCAAGAGGAACTGCCGGCACTCGGGCGCCGTGATGTGCCGGTAGGTGCCGAGCACGATGTTGTTGGCAGCCAGCGAATCGGCGGTGACGAAGAAGCCGAGGTTGCGCTTGATGATGCGGCGCTCGTCTTCGGTGAGACCGTTCGGATCCTTCCAGGTCGCGATGTCGCGCGACATGTTCACCTCTTGCGGCATCCAGTGGTTGGCGCAGGTGGAGAGGTACTTCTCCCAGGCCCACTTGTACTTGAACGGCACCAGCTGATTGACGTCGGTCTGGCCGTTGATGATGCGCTTGTCGGCCATGTTCACGCGGCGCGCACTGACAGCGGCTGCGATGGCCGTGTCGACAGCAGAGACCGCGGGCTTCGGTGCAGTCGGAGGCACCGGCAAAGTGGCTGCAACGGGGAAGGGATTGCTCGGCAGTGCCACCGGAGCCACGGCCTGCTTCGGCACCGAATTGATCGCGGCATTCAGCGCGGGAGCAGCCGCTGATGGGAGCGCCTTGATAGGCGCCGCGTCGGGTTGTTTCTTGACTTCGTCTTCCCAGACCAGCATGGGTTCTTCGTCCTGTGATGTTGAATTATCCGAGTGTTGTTCGCGAACACCAAGCACTGGTTGACATCGCGACGAACTCGTTGTTGCAGCAGCGCATCGCATCGAGACCGATCGTGAGCTTCTGCATGCGCTCACTATGCGGCAACGATGCGCGCAAAGTCCTCAGGGCTGGCGTTACTGGCAGGCCTCGCAATCGGGGTCGTCGATCGAACAGAACTTGATGTCGGTGGCGGGTTCGCTGGCCGCGGCAGCAGCCACCGGTGTGGCGACACCGGCTGCCATCGACACCGCATTCAAGGCACCCGGCGCGACCGTGCTCTTCTCGCTGTAGGTGGCGCTGGTGGTGCGCAGGTAGTAGGTGGTCTTCAGGCCACGCAGCCACGCCAGCTTGTAGGTCTCGTCGAGGCGACGGCCCGAGGCACCGGCCATGTAGATGTTGAGCGACTGCGCCTGATCGATCCACTTCTGGCGCCGTGCACCGGCCTCGATAAGCCAGCTCGGATCGACCTCGAATGCCGTGGCGTACAGGCGCTTCAGCTCTTCGGGCACACGGTCGATCGGCCGCAGCGAACCGTCGAAGTGTTTGAGGTCGACGACCATCACGTCGTCCCACAGGCCGAGCTTCTTCAGATCACGCACGAGGTACTCGTTGATGACCGTGAACTCGCCCGACAGGTTGCTCTTGACGCTGAGGTTGCCGAAGCTCGGCTCGATCGACGCGTCGACGCCGATGATGTTGCTGATGGTGGCCGTGGGCGCGATGGCCACACAGTTGCTGTTGCGCATGCCGTGCGTGGCGATGCGCTGGCGCAGCTGCGACCAGTCGAGCGTTTCGTTGCGGTCGACCTGCACCCACTCGTCGCCACCGCGCGCCTGCGCCAGCAAGGCCAACGAGTCCTGGGGCAGGATGCCGCGATCCCAGAGGCTGCCACGGTAGCTGCTGTAGCGGCCGCGCTCGGCGGCCAGCTCGGTGCTGGCCCAATAGGCGTAGTAGCACACCGACTCCATGCTGCGGTCGGCAAAGGCCACGGCTTCGGCGCTGGCGTAGGGCACGCGCAGCTGGTACAGGCAGTCCTGGAAGCCCATGATGCCCAGACCTACCGGGCGATGGCGCAGGTTGCTGTCACGCGCCTTCTTCACCGCGTAGTAGTTGATGTCGATGACGTTATCGAGCATGCGCATCGCCGTCGCCACCGTCTTCTTCAGCTTGGCCTGGTCGATCTCGCCGTCCTTGAGGTGCTGAGCCAGGTTCACCGAGCCGAGGTTGCAGACCGCGATCTCGGTGTCGGAGGTGTTCAGCGTGATCTCGGTGCACAGGTTCGACGAGTGCA
>JBIJAP010000226.1:0-5913 GCA_044345715.1 Rubrivivax sp. | reverse complement strand
CCCGACCCAGCGCAGCAGCAGGCTGATGGCCCAGGCGAACACTGCCACCGTGGCGGCCAGCGGCAACGCCGCCAGCAGCCCAGTGACGAACAGGCGCAGCAGATGGCGCGGGGCGCGCCTCATGCGCACAGGCCGCGCGGCACGGCGACGCGTGTGCTCAAACGACCTTCAGGTGCTCGGTGCCGGCGGAGAGATCGGTGTTGCGCGCACGCGCGCTCTGCAGCTTGATCTGCAGGCGCAGGTCGTTCACCGAGTCGGCGTTGCGCAGCGCGTCTTCGTAGGTGACGTGCCTGTTCTCGTAGAGTTCGAACAGGCTCTGGTCGAAGGTCTGCATGCCGAGCTCGCGGCTGCGCTTCATCAGCTCCTTGAGCTCGGCGATCTCGCCCTTGAAGATGAGGTCGCCGATCAGCGGCGTGTTCAGCATGATCTCCACCGCCGCCACCCGGCCGCGGCCGGCCTCGCGGGGCAGCAAGCGCTGGCTGACCATGGCCTTCAGGTTGAGCGACAGGTCCATCAACAGCTGCTGGCGCCGCTCTTCGGGGAAGAAGTTGATGATGCGGTCCAGCGCCTGGTTGGCGCTGTTGGCGTGCAGCGTGGCCAGGCACAGGTGACCGGTCTCGGCAAAGGACACGGCGTGTTCCATGGTCTCGCGGTCGCGGATCTCGCCCATCAGGATGACGTCGGGCGCCTGGCGCAGCGTGTTCTTCAGCGCCGCCTCCCAGCTGTCGGTGTCGATGCCGAGCTCGCGCTGCGTGATGATGCAGTTCTTGTGGGAGTGCACGAACTCCACCGGGTCCTCGACCGTGATGATGTGGCCGTAGCTGTGTTCGTTGCGGTGGTCGACGACGGCCGCCAGCGAAGTGCTCTTGCCCGAGCCCGTTGCGCCGACGAAGATGACCAGGCCGCGCTTGGTCATGGCCACTTCCTTCAGCACTGGCGGCAGGCCGATGCCGTCAATCGTGGGCAGCGTGGCCGGGATCGTGCGGAACACCATGCCGACCTGGCCCTGCTGCACGAAGGCATTGACGCGGAAGCGCCCCACGCCCTGCGGGCTGATGGCGAAGTTGCACTCCTTCGTGCGCTCGAAATCGGCCGCCTGCTTGTCGTTCATCACGGCGCGGGCGAGTGCCAGCGTGTGCAGGCCGGTCAGTGCCTGCGGGCTGACCTTGGTGACCTTGCCGTCTACCTTGATGGCGGGCGGGAAGTCGGCCGTCAGGAACAGGTCCGATCCTGCGCGGGTGGCCATCAGCCGCAGCAAGTCATTGACGAACTTCGATGCCTGGTCGCGTTCCATCACAGGCCCCCAGGCTGCGCTCGCCGCCCTCTGGGCGTCGTGCTCCACGCGCTGCCGGAGGCAGCGCCGTTCGGGCCGTCCAAGCCGGCGCAGGCCGGCTTGGAGCCGCGGCCCTCACCCCCCCGAGGGGGCTCGAACCGGACCGGGAGACCCGGATCCGGTTCGCTTGCGCGTTCAGGTTGCGTCATGGTGCTCATCCAGGGAAGTTTTCGGGGATCTTGGCTTTGGCACGCGCTTCGGCCGGGCTGATGAGGTTGCGGCGCACGAGGTCGGCCAGGTTCTGGTCCAGCGTCTGCATCCCCAGGTTCTGGCCGGTCTGGATGGAGCTGTACATCTGGGCGATCTTGTTCTCGCGGATCAGGTTCTTGATGGCGCTGGTGCCGAGCATGATCTCGTGCGCCGCCACGCGGCCGGAGCCGTCCTTGAGCTTGCACAGCGTCTGCGAGATCACGGCCACGAGCGATTCGGACAGCATCGAGCGCACCATCTCCTTCTCGGCCGCCGGGAACACGTCGACGACACGGTCGATGGTCTTGGCTGCGCTGCTGGTGTGCAGCGTGGCGAACACGAGGTGACCGGTTTCCGACGCCGTGAGCGCCAGACGGATGGTTTCCAGGTCGCGCAGCTCACCCACCAGGATGGCGTCGGGGTCTTCGCGCAGCGCGCTGCGCAGCGCATTGCTGAAGCTCAGCGTGTGCGGGCCGACCTCGCGCTGGTTGATCAGGCACTTCTTGCTGTCGTGCACGAACTCGATCGGGTCTTCGACCGTGAGCACGTGGCCGTACTCGTTTTCGTTGAGGTGGTTCACCATGGCGGCCAGCGTCGTGCTCTTGCCGCTGCCGGTGGGGCCGGTGACGAGCACCAGGCCGCGCGGCTTGAGCGCCAGCTCGGCAAAGACCCTGGGCGTGCCCAGCTGCTCGAGCGTGAGGATCTTGCTCGGGATGGTGCGGAACACCGCGCCGGCGCCGCGGTTCTGGTTGAAGGCGTTGACGCGGAAGCGCGCCAGGCCCTGGATCTCGAACGAGAAGTCGCACTCCAGCGTGTCCTCGTAGTGCTTGCGCTGCGAGTCGTTCATGATGTCGTAGACCATGGCGTGCACCGCCTTGTGGTCCAGGGGCTCGACATTGATGCGGCGCACGTCGCCGTGCACGCGAATCATGGGCGGCAGGCCAGCCGAGAGGTGCAGGTCGGAGGCCCTGTTTTTGACGGAAAAAGCCAGCAGCTGAGTGATGTCCATGGGGGTGGCGGCGGGGCCGCTTAAGCTCGCTGCATTATGGAGACCATCGGAATCGGCCTGCAAGGCCGCCTTCTTGAGGTGCGACACCGCATCGCGGCCACCTGTGCCGCAGCCGGGCGCGACCCCGGTAGTGTGTCGCTGCTGGCAGTGTCCAAGACTTTCGGCCCCGATTCGGTGCGCGAGGCCCATGCTGCCGGCCAGAAGGCGTTCGGCGAGAACTATGTCCAGGAAGCGCTGGCCAAGATCGAGGCGCTGGCCGAGTTTCGCGCGCAACTGCAGTGGCACTTCATCGGGCCCTTGCAGAGCAACAAGACACGCCCGGTGGCCGAGGCCTTCGACTGGGTGCACTCGGTCGACCGGCTGAAGATCGCCGAACGCCTGGCCGCGCAGCGGCCGGCCGGGCTGCCGCCGCTGAACATCTGTCTGCAGGTCAACGTCAGCGGCGAGGCCAGCAAGGGCGGCGTGGCGCCGGCGGAGCTGCCTGCCCTGGCGGCGGCGGTGGCGGCGCTGGCACCGGGGCAGCTGCGCCTTCGTGGCTTGATGAGCATTCCCGAGCCCACCGACGACGCGCGACAGCAGCGCGCTGCCCACCTCCAGTTGCGCGAGCTGCTCCAGGCGCTGCGCCAGCAGGGCCTGGAGCTCGACACACTGTCGATGGGCATGAGCGCCGACCTCGAAGCGGCCATCGCCGAGGGCAGCACGATCGTGCGCATCGGCACGGCGATCTTCGGCGCGCGCTGAAGCGGGCGAGATACCAACGGTTACATCGCCGGGCTCCCGGACTCAATCGGCCCGAGAGGCGAGGTACGGGGATGGCACAGATCCGGCGCGATAGCGCGCGGGGTAGTGAGCCTTGACCTGATGGGGCGCTCAAGTCGGGCTGCAGGTCTGCCGAAAAGCAGGCGACCATGCCTGAGACCACGCCCACGCGCCCATGAGCCCATCCGTGGGCGAGTCCACCCCAAGTCTCTGGCGCCGCCTGCATGCACTGCTGATGCCCGACTACAACCGGGCTGCGGCGGCGTACTGGTGGATCGTCGTGCTCGCTGGCGGCACCGTGTTGCTGGGCTCGCTCTGGTCGATTGCGACGCAGGACCCGGCCGTCTGGCTTTA
The DNA here is from genome assembly GCA_044345715.1 of Rubrivivax sp. Lineage (GTDB taxonomy): Bacteria > Pseudomonadota > Gammaproteobacteria > Burkholderiales > Burkholderiaceae_C > Rubrivivax. Next base: position 2,269 of record JBIJAP010000226.1, on the reverse strand, counting down.
CGTGGCCATCGGCACGGCGATCGCGATGGTCGCCGGCGCGTTTCCGGTGCGCATTCCGGGCTTCAAGCTCAGTTTCGCCTCCGGAGAGATCTTCATCTTCCTGCTGCTGCTGCTGCACGGGCCCGAGGCCGCGGTAGTGGCGGCGGCCGGCGAAGGCTTTTTGGGCTCGTACCGCGCGAGCAAGCGATGGACGAGCCGGCTGGCCAGCCCGGCCATGGCGGCCCTGGCGATGGCCGCGGCGGGCCATGCGCTGCAGGTCTTGCTGGCCTGGGCGCCCGGCTCGGCGCCGCTGCTCATCGTCGGCATGATGGCCAGCGCCCTTGGCTACTTCGTCATCAGCGCACAGCTCGTCACGGCCGTGGGCCGGCTCAAGCGCAAGGAGAGCCTGCTCACTCTGGCGGTGTTCGACAGCTTCGGCTGGGCCGGCATCGCCTTCGCTGGCAGCGCCGCGCTCGCGGTCCTGCTGTACCTCGTGTACCTGCAGTCGGGCATCGGCGTGCTGGCGGTGATGGTGCCGATCCTCGGAATGCTGCTGGCGACGCTGCACTACCTCTTTCGTCAGCAAGAGGCCGCCGAGGCAGCGCGCGCCGCCAGTGCCGAAGCCGTCGAGCGCGAACGCGAACTCGCTGCGCGCCACGTGCGCGAGCTCGAGGCCAGCGAGCGCCGCTTCCACAGCGCCTTCACGCACGCCAGCATCGGCATGGCGCTGCTGGCCTTCGACGGCCGCATCCTGCAGGCCAACGAGGCGCTGCAAGCGCTCGTCGGGCAGCCGCGTGACGAACTCATCGGCGCGGCGTTCCAGGGCCTGGCCCACGACGCCGACCGCGTGGCACTCGAAGAGCGCCTGGGCCTCGTCAACGATCGCGAGTTCGAGGGCTTCGCGCTCGAGCTGCGCTGCCGCCACCGCGAGGGCCACGCGGTGTGGGTGTCCACGCACTGCAGCTTCTTCAGCGAACCCGGCTCCAGCGCGCCCTGCCTGATCCTGCAGGTGCAGGACATCACGGCGCGCCGCCGCGCCGAGGAAGACCTGCACCACCTGGCCTTCCACGACAGCCTGACGGGCCTGCCGAACCGCCGCCGCTTCCACGAGCTGCTGGGCCACGTCGTCGCCGCGCATGCCTCGGCAATGGCGGCCGACGCCCGGCGGGCCGCGCGCGACGGTTATGCGGTCATGTTCCTGGACTTCGACCGCTTCAAGCTCATCAACGACAGCCTGGGCCACGACGCCGGCGACGCCTTTCTGGTGCAGGTGGCCCGGCGCATCGTCGAGCACCTGCGCCCGCACGACGTGGTGGCGCGCCTGGGCGGCGACGAGTTCGGTGTGCTCGTGCGCCATGTCGACGAGGAGCGTACGGTCGTCATGCTGGCCGAGCGGTTGATGGAGGCGCTGAAGCGCCCCTTCGTGGTGGCGAAAACCGAGTTGATGACCAGCGCCAGCATCGGCATCACCTTCAGCGCACTGGGCTACACCACGGCCGAGGCGGTGCTGCGCGATGCCGACACCGCCATGTACAAGGCCAAGGGCGCTGGCAAGGCGCGCTACGCGCTCTTCGATACCAGCCTGCACACCGAAGTGGCTGACAGGCTGCGGCTCGAGGGCGAGCTCCGCCATGCCATCGACGACGGTCGGCTGTCGGTGGCCTACCAGCCGGTGTACGAGCTGCCGCGGGCGGCTGCCGCCAGGCCGGGGGGGGCGTCCGAGCTTTACGTGCCACGCCTGGCGGGCTTCGAGGCGTTGGTGCGTTGGAACCATCCGCAAGACGGCATCATCTCTCCCGGCCGCTTCCTGCCCATCGCCGAGGATGCCGGGCTGATGGTGCGCGTGACCGACTTCGTGCTGCACTGCGCCTGCCGCCAGCTCAAGGCCTGGCAAGAGGCCTCGCCGACGCACGCGGCGCTGACGATGAACGTCAACGTCTCGGGTCAGGACATCGCCCACCCGGCGCTGGTAGCACGCGTGTCGCAGGCGCTGGTGGAGTCGGGCGTGGCGCCGCAGCATCTGTGCATCGAGCTCACCGAGAACATCCTGATGTCGCGCGTGGAAGGCGCGCTCGGCACGCTGACCGAGCTCAAGAAGCTGGGCGTGCTGCTGGCCATCGACGACTTCGGCACCGGCTATTCGTCGCTGTCGCACCTGTCGACGCTGCCGCTGGACTGCCTGAAGATCGACCGCAGTTTCGTCGCGCGCCTGGACGGCGGCAACGCCGAAGAGGCCGTGGTGCGCTCGATCGTGCTGCTCGGCAGCAGCCTGGGCAAGGCCGTGGTGGCC
>JBIJAP010000224.1:0-5932 GCA_044345715.1 Rubrivivax sp. | reverse complement strand
CTCACGGAGGTGCTGATCATTGCCTCGGCGCTGTCGGGCCAGGACGTGCGGGATCGTCCGCAAGAGCAGCAGCAGGCCGCCGACCAGAAGCACCAGCCCTTCGACGACGAGCGCTCCGAGTTCATGGGCACGCTCAAGCTGTGGAAGTGGATCGAAGAGGGCAGGGGCAGCCATGGCCACGCCGGCCAGAAGGCGGCTCAGGTCGACAGCCACAAGCTTAGCAACCGCCAGCAGGAGCAACGCCTGCGCGAGCAGTTCATCAGCGTGCGCCGGGTGCGCGAGTGGCGCGACATCCACAGCCAGCTGCACACCGTGGTGGCCGAGCAAGGCTGGCGGCTGAACACGCTGCCGGCCACCTACGAGCAGATCCACCAGTCGCTGCTGGCAGGCTTGCTGGGCAACGTGGGCTGCAAGATCGACGAGGAAGAGAGCTCCCTCGGCGCTTACTTGGGAGCAAGGGGCATCAAGTTCTGGCGCCACCCCGGCGCCAACCTGAGCAAAAAGCCGGGCCGCTGGCTGATCGCGGCCGAGCTGGTGGAGACCACGCGGCTCTTCGGCCGCGGCCTTGCGGCGATCGAGCCGCAGTGGATACCGCCACTGGCCGGCCACCTGCTGAAGACGCAGCTGCTGGAGCCGCACTGGGAGAAGAAGGCCGCCGAGGTGGTGGCGCTGGAGCGTGCCACGCTCTACGGCATCGTGGTGTATGCCAACAAGCGCGTGAACTACGCGACGCTCGACGCCAAGGGCGCGCGCGAGATCTTCATCCGCGAGGCACTCGTCGAGGGCCTACGCGAGGACAGTTTCGACGCCACCTGGGAGCGCAAGCTGCCCTTCCTGGCCCACAACCGCAAGGTCGTGCGCCAGGTGCAGGAGCTCGAGCACAAGGCGCGGCGGCAAGACGTGCTGGTGGACGACGAGCTGATCCACGCCTTCTACGACCAGCAGCTGCCGCCCGATGTGGTGGGCGGCTCAAGCCTGGAGCGCTGGTGGCGCCAGGAGCTCAAGCGCCAGCCGCAGCTGCTGCAGCTCACGCGCGAGGAGCTGATGCGCCACGAGGCCGCCGGCATCACTACCGACGCCTTCCCCAAGACGCTGCGCCTGGGCGGCGTGGACTGCGCAGCGAGCTACCTGCACGAGCCGGGTGACGCGAAAGACGGCCTCACGGTGACGGTGCCGATCTACGCGCTGAACCCGGTGAACGAAGACCGCTGCGAGTGGCTGGTGCCCGGCATGCTGCACGCCAAGGCGCTGGCGCTGTGCAAGACGCTGCACCAGCGCCCGCGCTCGCGCCTGGTGCCGCTGCCCGACTTCGCGGCCGAGTTCTGTGAGCTGGCGGCCTTTGGCGAGGGCGGGCTGCTCGAGGCGCTGCTGAAGGCCGTGCGCGAGCGCACGCAGCTGGCGGTGCAGCGCAACGACTTCAAGCTCGAGCAGCTGCCGCCGCACCACTTCATGCTGCTGCGCGTGGTCGACGAGCACGGCCGGCAGCTCGGCGCCGGCCGCGACATCGCGGCGCTGAAGGCCGAGCTCGGCGGGCAGGCGCGCACCGCCTTCCAGGCGCTGGCGGCGCTGAAAGTGGCGGCGCGGCCAGTGCCGGCCGAGGCCGCCCCGGCGGCGGCGCCCGCTCCGGGTGAGCGTGGCGTGCGCGCCGTGATGGTGGCGCCCGTTGCAGCGCCGGTGCAAGCCGCCGCCGTCGCCTACACGGCCTGGACCTTCGGCGAGCTGCCCGAGCTGATGGAGCTAAAGAAGGGCGCTCAGGTGCTGGTGGGTTTTCCGGCGCTGGTGGACAAGGCCACGCACGTGGAGATCGAGGTCTTCGACGAGCCCGATGCGGCCGCGCTGAAGCACCGCGCGGGCTTTCGGCGCCTGGTGGCGCTGCAGATCCGCGAGCCGCTGAAGTACCTCGAGAAGAACATCCCGGATCTCACGCGCATGGCGGCGCTGTTCATGCCGCTGGGCACGCTCGAAGAGTTGCGCGAGCAGCTCGTCGCCGTCGCGCTGGACCGAGCCTTTGGCGCCGAACCCCTGCCCACGGAAGCGGCCGGTTTTGCCGCACGTGTGGAAGAGGGCCGTGCGCGCCTGAACCTTATCGCCGCCGAGGTCGCCCGCCTGGCCACCGCGGTGCTGGTGGAGCACGCCGCCGCGCTACGCAAGTTGAAGGACGCGCGCCCGCCCAAGGACGTGGCCGACGACATCGGCGCGCAGCTCCAGCGCCTGGTGCCCAAGCGCTTTGTGCTGCAGACGCCCTGGCCCGCGCTGCAGCACCTGCCGCGCTACCTGAAGGGCGTGGTGATGCGCCTGGACAAGCTGCGCGCCGACCCCGCCCGCGATCTCGCCCGGCTGGCGGAGCTGCGCCCGTTGGAGCAGCGCTGGATCAAGCGGCTGGCCGACCTGCGCGGGGCGCCGCACGCGCGACTGGACGAGTACCGCTGGCTGCTGGAGGAGCTGCGCGTCAGCCTGTTCGCTCAGGAGCTGCGCACGCCACAGCCCGTGAGCAGCAAACGGCTCGACAAGGCCTGGGCGCAGATCGAGTCTTGACCTTGGCTTTTGTTTGGTTGCATTTGCGAATCATTCGCATTAGCATGCATCCATCGTTCCACCACAGACACCGACCATGAAGACGCTCCGATCTGCCTTTACGGTGGCCAACCTGGCCAGCTTGGTCTGCGCCACCCTGTGTGCCGCCCTGCCGGCGAGCGCCCAGGACAGGGTGCTCAACCTGTACTCGGCCCGCCACTACCAGACCGACGAAGCGCTCTACAGCAACTTCACCAAGGCGACCGGCATCCGCATCAACCGCGTCGAGGCCGACGACGCCGGCATCCTGGCGCGCCTGAAGGCCGAGGGCTCGGCCAGCCCGGCCGATGTCATCCTGCTGGTCGATGCAGCGCGGCTGTGGCGGGGCGAGCAGGACGGGCTGTTCCAGCCGGTCAAGTCGGCGGTGCTCGATCAACGCATCCCGGCGCAGCTGCGAGGCGGCGATACAGCCCAGGGCGCGCAGTGGTTTGGCATCAGCACGCGCGCCCGTGTGATGGTGATCGACAAGACGCGCTTGAAGCCGACTGACGTCGACCGCTACGAAAAGCTCGCCGCACCGGCGCTGAAAGGCCAGATCTGCATCCGCAGCGGATCGCACCCCTACAACCTCAGCCTGTTCGGCTCGGTGCTCGACGCCGCCGGCAGTGCGGCCACCGAGGCCTGGCTGAAGGGCGTGGTGGCCAACCTGGCGCGCGACCCGAAGGGCGGCGACACCGACCAGATCCGCGCCGTCGCGTCGGGCGAGTGCGCGGTGGCCGTCACCAACACCTACTACTACGCCCGGCTGATGAAGTCGCAGCGTACTGAAGATCGTGCGGTGGTCGAGCGCACGCAGCTGGTGTTCCCGAACCAGGCCGACCGTGGCACGCACGTCAACGTCAGCGGCGCGGCCGTGGCGCGCCATGCCCGCAACCGCGACGCCGCGGTGCAGTTCCTGGAGTACCTGGCGTCCGACGAGGCCCAGCGCATGCTGGCCGAGGGCAACAACGAGTACCCGGTGGTGGCCACGGCCCGCACGGAGAACCCGGCGCTGATGGCGCTGGGCCGATTCAAGAGCGAGGCCGTGCCCATCGCCAAGGTCGGCGCCAACACGGCCTTGGTGCAGCAGATGCTCGACCGCGTCGGCTTCAAGTAGCCGTCCACCACCGGGCCGTGTTGCATCCCTAGAATGGTTGATGTCATTGCGCGGATCAGCCGACCCTTCCGGGGACGTTGCGGTCCGCCTACCTCCAAGAATTCGTCCGGTGAACCTGCCTCGCTGCTCGTCTTTGTTGTCTGCCTGCCTGCTGGCTGCCGCAGCGGGTGCCCCGGCGGCTGCACTGGCCGCGCTGAACGACGCGACGCACGACAAGGCCGTAGCTGAGGCCGCGGCCATGGAGCGCGCTCAGCGGCTGGCGGCCAACCCGATGCGTGTCATCCTCGAGGCCAGTCGCGTGCGCCGCCGGGCCAACGGGGAACCCCTGCCGGCGGTCGCTGCTGCGGTCCCGCTGGCGCGGGCCGAAGTGACACCGCGCGCCAGGCCGGCACGGCCGCCCCGGGAAGTCGCAACGCCTCAGCCGACCATCATCTCGCCTGATCTGGCGCAGGCCCTGAACGCGCCGGTGTCGGAACCGGCCTTCGCCCCGGAGCCCGTAGCCCAGCCGGTGACGGCGTCCGTTCCGGCTCAGGTGCCAATGACCGCGCCGACGCCCGAACCGACCCGGCCGACGCTCATCACCCGTGTCGACCCCGACCCGCCGGCGCGGCTGCTCACCGACTTCGGCGCCAGCTCCGTGATCACCGCCGACCTGACGATCAAGCCCGACGGCAGCGTGTCGCAGGTCGTGATCGTGACGCCGAACACACGCTCTTTGGGGCGCTACGTCGTGACGGCGCTGCGGCAGTGGCGCTTCGCGCCCTTGCCGAGCGAACGTGTCTGGCGTGTCGAAGTGGTGTTCCGTACCGAATAGGCGGCCGCCGAGCCGGCGCCTTCAGCGGCCGAAGGCCCGCAGCGCGAGATCGAGACCGCCACGTTCGACCGATACCCGCGCCTTCTCGCGCACGGCGGGCTTGGCGTGGAAGGCAATCGAGCAACCGGCGGCGCCCATCATCGGCAGATCGTTGGCGCCATCGCCCACGGCGATGGTGGCCTCGTGCGGCAGGCCCAGCAACTCGGCCAGTTCCAGCAGCACGCGGCGTTTCTCAGCACCGTCGACCACGGTGCCCCAGGGGCGTGGCACGAGCCGGCCGCTGAGCCGGCCGTCCTCGATCTCCAGCACGTTGGCGCGGGCGAAGTCCAGTTTCAGGCGCGCCTTCACGCGGTCGGCAAAGAAGGTGAAGCCGCCGCTGACGAGCACGGTCTTCAGCCCCGCCTCGCGGCAGGCGGCCACGAAGGCCTCGACGCCGGGGTTGAGCGCCAGACGCTGCGTGTAGACCGTTTCGAGCGCCTCGGCCGGCACGCCGCGCAGCAGGGCCAGACGGCGCGCCAGGCTCTCGGCGTAGTCGGCGATCTGGCCCCGCATCGCGGCCTCGGTGATGGCCGCGACCTCGGCCTTGCGGCCGGCCGCGGCGGCGATCTCGTCGATGCACTCGATGGAGATCAGCGTCGAGTCCATGTCAAAGGCCACGAGGCCGAACTGGCGCAGCGGCGGCAGCGGCGCGCCGCGCAACACCAGGCCGGGGGCGATCTCTTGCGCGGCTGTGGTGGAGGACGGTGAAGTGAGCTCGGAAGTCATCAAGCGATGATGCCATCGCGCCTGGCGCAGGCTGACGCGTTCAGGCCTCGGCCAGCGGCTGCCCCAGGTGGCGCAGCAGGTCGCGCAGGTAGTGCGCGCGGTCGGCGGGCTGGCTGATCTCGCGTTCGATGCGCAGCTTGTCGTTGCCGGCCAGGCGGATGGCGCGGTTCTTCTGCACCAGCTCGATGATGCGGCGAGAGTCCACCGGCGCCTGCTGCCGGAAGGTGATGTTCATCAACTTCGGGCCGGCGTCGATCTTCATCACGCCGTAGGGCCGCGCCAGCACGCGCAGCCGGTGGGTGTCGAAGAGCGTCTGGCCTTGCGTCGGCAGCTTGCCGAAGCGGTCGGTGATCTCCTCGAGCAGCAGGTCGATCTGCTCGGGCTTCTCGGCCGTGGCCAGGCGCTTGTAAAGGTTCAGGCGCGTGTGCACGTCGCCGCAGTAGGCGTCGGGCAGCAGCGCTGGCGCGTGCAGGTTGATCTCAGTGGCCACGTTCAGCGGGCTCAGCAGGTCGGGCTCCTTGCCGCTCTTCAGCGCGCGCACGGCGGCCGAGAGCATGTCGTTGTAGAGCTGGAAGCCGACCTCCATCATGTTGCCGCTCTGGTGGTCACCCAGCACCTCGCCGGCGCCGCGGATCTCCAGATCGTGCATGGCCAGGTAGAAGCCTGAGCCCAGCTCCTCCATG
>JBIJAP010000223.1:0-5960 GCA_044345715.1 Rubrivivax sp. | reverse complement strand
CGAGCGCGTCGGTGTTCCATTCGGCGGCGTCGCGGTCATTCACGGCCACGAAGGTGGGCTCGCCGCCCATCGTCAGGCGCACGTCGCCGTCGGCCAGCTTGCCGTCGACCTCGTGGCCGAGGGCCACGATGGCGGCCCATTGCGCGTCGGTGTAGGGCAGCGTCACGCGCGGGCTCTCGTGGATGCGCGTGACCTCCATGTGGTGGCTGAACTCGACCTCGCTCTCGTCGACGGCGCCGCTGATCGGCGCGGCGCTGCTCGGCTCGGGCGTGCACGCCACGGGGATGTGGCCCTCGCCAGCCAGCAGGCCGCTGGTGGGATCGAGCCCGATCCAGCCGGCGCCCGGCAGGAACACCTCGCACCAGGCGTGCAGGTCGGTGAAGTCGGTCTCGCTGCCGCTCGGGCCGTCGAGCGCCTTCACATCCGCCTTGAGCTGGATGAGGTAGCCGCTGACGAAGCGCGCCGCCAGGCCCAGGTGGCGGAAGGTCTGCACCATCAGCCAGCCGGTATCGCGACAGGAGCCGCTGCCGTTGGTGAGCGTGACCTCGGGCGTCTGCACGCCCGGCTCCATGCGGATGAGGTACTTGATGTCGCTCTGCAGGCGCTGGTTCAGCGCCACCAGGAAATCGATGGTGCGCACCTCGTCCCGCGGGATGCTCTCCACAAACGCCTTGAAGCGCGGCGTCAGCTCGCCCTTGGCGAGGTAGGGCTGCAGCTCGCGGCGGCTGTCGGCGTCGTACTCGAACGGAAAATTCTCGGCGTGCGGCTCGAGGAAGAAGTCGAACGGGTTCAGCACCGACATCTCGGCCACGAGGTCGACCGTGACCTTGAACTCGCGGGTCGGCTCCGGAAACACCAGCCGCGCCAGGTGGTTGGCGAACGGGTCCTGCATCCAGTTGATGAAGTGTTTGGCAGGCTCGATGCGCAGCGAGTAGCTGAGGATGCGCGTGCGGCTGTGCGGCGCCGGCCGCAGGCGCACGACCTGCGGCGAGAGGTTCACCCGCCGGTCGTAGCGGTAGTGGGTGACGTGGTTCAGCGCGACATGGATGGACACGGGACAGGCTCTCCAGCAGGGCCGGGACGGCAACGGGGGGCTTGCAATCTCCGGGCCCGGCACCGGACGTCAATGTTCGGCGCCAGGCGCGCCCGGATGATGCCAGTAGCGGCGTCGCTCCTGGCGTGTGCAGCGCCCCGTGGCCGCCTCGCTGTGCCAGCGCCAGGCGCCGCAGGCCGCCGTGGTGAGCACGGGCACGCCCGCGGCGGCGTGGCGCGCCAGCACGGCGGGCGCCGGGTGGCCGAAGCGGCTGCGGTGCGCCGCCTGCACCACCGCCCAGCGCGGCGCCACCGCAGCGATGAAGTCAGGGGTCGACGAGGTGTTGCTGCCGTGGTGCGGCACCCACAGCACGGTGCTGGCCAGGCGCGGGCCGGCGGCGCGCACGAGCGCGGCCTCCTGCGCGGCCTCGATGTCGCCGGTGAGCAGCACGCTGGCGCCGCCGGCGGCCTGCACGCGCAGCACGCAGCTCAGCGTGTTGGCGCGTGTGCGCTCGGTGGCCGCCTCCAGCGCCGCGGCAGAGGGGTGCAGGATCTCGAAGTCGACACCGTCCCAACGCCAGCGCTGCCCGGCGGTGCACGGCGTGTGCGGCGCCAGCGTGCGCAGCGGGTGGCCGGCTTCGAGCGACGACCAGACAGAGGCCACCGGCAGCGCCCGCGCCAGCGAGGCGGCGCCGCCGGTGTGGTCGGTGTCGCGGTGGCTCAGCACAAGGCGGTCGATGCGCGTCACGCCCTCGGCGCGCAGCAGCGGCACGAGCACACGGTCACCGGCATCCGAGCCCGGCGTCCAGGCCGCGCCTGCATCGAACACCAGCACGTGCTGCGCCGTGCGCAGCAGCACGGCCGTGCCCTGGCCGACATCGGCGCCGATGAGCTCGAACTCGCCCTGCGCCGGCCGGGCCACGGGCGGCGCCAGCAGCGGCAGCATCAGCGGCACGGCCAGGACGCGCAGCCGCCAGGGCCAGGGCAGCACGGCCACCACCGCACCCAGCAGCCCGGCGGCCACGGCCCAGGGCGGTGCCGCGGCGGCATGCCACACCGCCAGCGGCGTGGATGCCAGACACGCGAGCACGGCGCCGAGCGCGTGCACCACCCCGGCGGCCAGGCTCCACAGCGGCGGCACCAGCACGCCGAGCAGCGCCAGTGGCGTGACGACCAGCGTCACCACCGGAATCGCCACCAGGTTGGCGGCAAACCCCACCACCGAGAGCTGCTGGAAGAACAGCAACGACAGCGGCGCCAGCCCCACCGTGGCCACTGCCTGCTGCACGAACGCAGCACGCAGCCAGGGCCAGCGGCCGGCAGGGGCCGACGACGCCTGCAGCGGCCCGCTGGCCGCCAGCAGCCCCACGGCGACGAAGCTGAGCCAGAAGCCCGGCATCAGCATCGCCCACGGGTCGGCCACCAGCACCACCAGCCCGGCCGCGCCCAGCACGCCGGCCAGCGGCCAGCGCCGGCCGGCCTGACGCAACAGCACCACCACGGCGATCATCGCCACCGTGCGCTGCGCCGGCACGCCCCAGCCGGCCAGCAGCGCGTAGGCCGCGGCCAGCACCAGCCCGGCCCAGCGCCCGGCCACCGGCGCCGGCAGCCAGCGCGGCGCCGCAGGGTGCCGGCGCCACAGTGCGCCCACCAGCGCGCCGGCCAGCCAGGCGAACATCGTGACGTGCAGGCCCGAGATGCTCATCAGGTGGGCCACGCCGGTGTCGCGGAACAGAGCCCAGTCGTCGCGGGCGATGGCCGCCTGGTCGCCCACGGCCAGCGCCGCCAGCACGCCGGCCGCGCCGGGGTCGGCGACACGCGCCTGGATGGCGTCACGCACAGCCTGGCGCAGCCGCTCGACCGGGTGCGCCGCGGCGGCGTCGAGCAGCCGGGCGGCGCCTTCGGCCTGGCCCGGGCGCTCGCGCACACTGCCGGTGGCGCGCAGGCCTTGCTCGAACAGCCACAGCTCCAGATCGAAGCCATGCGGGTTCATCGCGCCATGCGGCTGGGCCAGCCGCACGGTGAACTGCCAGCGCTGGCCGGCGCGCACCGGCTGCGGCGGCGCGGCCAGCAGCGCATCGGCCTCGATGCCGCGGAACCAGCCCAGCGACACCCGCTCGGGCACCACCACCGGCTGGCCGCGGTGCCAGGCGGACTCGATGGCGAACTCGAAGCGCACGCCCTGCAGACTCTCGCGTGGCAGGCTGGCCACGGTGCCGCGCACGAGCAGGTCCTGGCCCTCCAGCGCCGGCGGCAGGGCCTCGGCCAGCTGGGCGGCGGCGCGGGCATGCGTGCTGGCAAATCCCAGGGCTGCCGCGCCCAAAGCCAGAGCGGCCAGCGCCGCCAGCGCCCAGCGCGTGCAGCGCCCGCGCAGGCCCAGCAGCACCAGCACGGCCCCGAGCGCTGCGATGCCTGCCACCGGCGCGGGCGCCCACAAGGCTGCCATGCCCAACTGGACGGCACCGCCGGCCACCCAGGCCAGCGCGGCGCATGCGGCCCACAACACCAGCCCGAACGCGGCCTGTTCGCTGCGGGGCGAGGCGGGTGGCGCAGCGTGCACGGCGAGAGGGGCCATGCAGGGCCAGTGTAGGATTTACCCGCAAAGCCGCTGTCCCCTGGCAGGGGGCACGGCGAGGGCCCTCCGACGTGTGCCACCCGTCAGCGGCTCTCAGCCCCCCCGCTTCGGCCCACCCCAGCAAGGATAGACATGACCCCCCAGCAGCGCCTGCAAGCCCTCGGCATCGTGTTGCCGCCCGTCTCGGTGCCGGCCGCCGCCTATGTGCCCTACGTGCAGACCGGCTCGCTGGTCTTCGTCTCGGGCCACATCGCCAAGCGGGACGGCAAGGCCTGGGTCGGCCAGCTCGGCCTGACGATGAGCACCCCCGAAGGCCTGGGGGCCGCGCGCGCCATCGCCATCGACCTGTTGGGCACGCTGAACGCCGCCGTGGGTGGCGACCTCTCGCGCGTGAAGCGCATCGTCAAGGTGCTGAGCCTGGTCAACAGCACGCCCACGTTCACCGAGCACCACCTCGTCACCAACGGCTGCAGCGAGCTGCTCCGCGATGTGTTCGGCCCCGAGGTCGGCGCCCACGCCCGCAGCGCCTTCGGCGTGGCGCAACTGCCGATGGGGGCCTGCGTCGAGATCGAGCTGATCGCCGAAGTGGCATGAAGCCGATTCCGCTGGGCACCGGCGCGCGGCCCGACGGCCGGCCCGCGAGCCTGGCGTGGGCCGTGATGGTGCTGCTGCCGCTGGCCGCCGTGGCTGCGGCGCTGGTGTCGCAGCACGTCTACGACATGCAGCCCTGCCCCTGGTGCGTGCTGCAGCGCGTGGTGTTCGTGGCGATTGCGCTGGTCTCAGTGCCCGCCCTGCTGCTGCGCTCGACGCTGGCGCGCCGCCTGCTGGCTGGCGTGGCGCTGCTGCTCGCGGGCTGTGGCGCCGCCGCGGCGCTGTGGCAGCACTTCGTGGCCGCCAGCAGCACGAGTTGCAATCTCACGCTCGCCGACCGCATCGTCAGCAGCCTGGGCCTCGACAACGCCTGGCCCGAGGTGTTTGCGGCCTACGCCAGCTGCGCCGACGCGGCCGTGAAGCTGGCGGGGCTGTCGTACGAGTTCTACAGCCTCGCTCTCTTCATCGCGCTGGCCGGACTGGCGCTGAGGCTGCTGCGCCACCCGGCCTGAGCTTGGGCGGTGACGGACGTCGCCGCTTTAACGCGTCGGCAGCCAGACCCAGGCCCACGTGCGCCAGCTCGCCGAGGCCCATCATGCGCGGCGTGGTGACGATGTAGCCCTGCCTGCCGCTGCGCATGAAGCCGGCGTCGCGTTGAGTCTTCAGCCCGGCAGCACCCGCATCGGCCGCTTGAAGCCGTCGAGCTTGTGACCCTTGCGCGCGCGCTTGCCCACGTGCGCGGCGAGGGCGGCGCCGCGCAGCAGCTCGTCCTTGGGCTTGTCGCCGCGGCCCAGGCCCTGCACGCGCAAGGCGTCGGCGCAGGGTGACACACTGACCAGGGGCGACTGCGCGTCCACGTCCATCAGCGTGAGGCCCTTGCCGCCATTGCTTTGCAGCTTCAGCTCGTCGGCGCCGAAGACCAGCAGCCGCCCGTCGAGCGCCAGGCAGGCCACCTGCCGCTGCGCGTGCGCCATCACGGCCGGTGGCAGCAGCTTCTGCCCTGGCTCGAGCGTCAGGAAGGCCTTGCCACCGCGGTTGCGGCCGGCCATGTCGCCGGCCTTGGCCAGCAGGCCGAAGCCGCCGGTGTTGGCCAGCAGCAGCGTGGCCTCGGCAGCGCCGGCGAAGTAGTGCGCCACCTGCGAGCCTGCCTCCAGGTCGATCAGCGTCGTGATCGGCACGCCGTCGCCGCGCCCGCCCGGCAGCGTGCTGGCGGGCACGCTGTAGATGCGCCCGCTGCCTTTGTGTTCAGTGCCAAAGACCAGCAGCGTGTCGACGCTGCGGCAAGGGAAGCAGCCGTAGAGCCCATCACCCGGCTTGAAGGCCAGTGACGTGGCATCGATCTCGTGGCCCTTGAGCGCGCGCACCCAGCCCTTGAGGCTGACGACCACCGTCACCGGCTCGTCGATCACCTTGATTTCCGCGACGGCCTTCTTCTCGGCCTGCACCAGCGTGCGGCGCTCGTCGCCGTGCTGCTTGGCGTCGGCCTCGATCTCGCGCACCACCGTGCGCTTCAGCGCCGCCGGGCTGGCGAGGATGTCCTCGAGCTTGCCCTGCTGCTCGCGCAGTTCCTTCAGCTCCTGCTCGATCTTGATGGCTTCAAGGCGTGCGAGTTGCCGCAGCCGGATCTCGAGGATGTCCTCGGCCTGGCGGTCGCTGAGCTTGAAGCGGTTGATGAGCGCCGGCTTGGGCTCGTCGGCGTTGCGGATGATGCGGATGACCTCGTCGATGTTCAGCAGCACCAGCTGCCGGCCTTCGAGCACAT
>JBIJAP010000221.1:0-5981 GCA_044345715.1 Rubrivivax sp. | reverse complement strand
CTGTCGTCCGGGTGCAGCGCGCGGCTCCAGCCGTCGCCCAGGCTCTCGGCCTCGCTCAGACAGTAGATCGCTCGCCAGGCGGCGGTGGTGTAGGTGCAGGCGCCGGCCACGTCGGTGGCAAACACACCCAGCGGACTGGCCTCGCTGAAAGCCCGCAAACGCGCCTCGCTCAATGCGTGGTCGCGGGCCAGCCGGCGCGCTTCCAGGGCCCGCGCGGCCGCCACGGCCAGGTGGCCGAGGATCTCGCGCTGCGCCGCGCTGAGCTGTCTGGGCTGGCGGTCGATCACGCACAGGGTGCCGGCGCGCGTGCCATCGCTCAACTGCAGCGGAGCACCGGCATAGAAGCGGATGTCGGGTGCGCCTGTGACCAGGGCGTTGTCCGCGAAACGGGCGTCAGCCGTGGCGTCGGGCACCTCCAAAAGGCTGCCTTGCACGATGGCGTGGGCGCAGAACGCCACTTCGCGCGGGGTTTCGGTGACACCCGGCAGTCCGACGTTGGCCTTGAACCACTGGCGGCCCTCGTCCACCAGACTCACCAGCGAGATCGGCACACCGCACACCAGGGCAGCGGCCTGCACCAGCGCATCGAACTGGGCTTCAGGCGGGGTGTCGAGCACCTGCAGTTCGTGCAGGGCGCGCAAGCGCCGTGTTTCGTCGGCAGGCAAGGGGGCAGCAGGCATGCAGCGCACTCCGATCAGACACTCTTCATTGTTGTGGGGAACATCGCCGCCCGCCGGCCAGAAATCCCGGCGTATCGCTAGAACAAGGCCCCTTCAACCCATCTGCTTCGGGCGCGGATCACTTGCGCCAGAACTGCGGCGTGAACAGCACCAGCACGCTCAGCAGCTCCAGCCGCCCCAGCAGCATCGCGAAGGTGCAGACCCAGGTCTGGAAATTGGTCAGCCCGCCGTAGTTGACCGCCGGGCCCACGTCGCCCAGCCCCGGCCCGATGTTGTTGACGCAGGCG
Organism: Rubrivivax sp.; assembly: GCA_044345715.1. Taxonomy (GTDB): domain Bacteria; phylum Pseudomonadota; class Gammaproteobacteria; order Burkholderiales; family Burkholderiaceae_C; genus Rubrivivax. The sequence goes on along the minus strand of JBIJAP010000221.1, from coordinate 5,014 downwards.
ATGACGGCGGTGAACGCCGTGACGACATCGAGCCCGCTGAACAGCAGCACCATGGTCAGCCCCACCAGCGAGGCGCCGTAGATCATCATGTAGGCGATCACGGCCTGCATCACGCGGTCGCTCACGGCGTTGGGGCCCAGCGTCACCGGGTTCACGACGTTCGGGTGCACGATGCGCACCAGCTCGCGCCGCGCCTGCTTCAGCAGCAGCAGCATGCGAATCATCTTGATGCCGCCGCCGGTGCTGCCGGCGCAGGTGGCGAAGCAGCCGAGCAGGATCATCAGCAGCGGCGCGAACAGCGGCCACTGCGCGTAGTCCGCGCTCGCATAGCCGGTGGTCGTGGCCACGCTGACGACATGGAACACCGTGTGGCGCACCGCCTGCCAGGGCTCGGCGTAGGTGTCGTGCCACAGCAGGTAGCCGGCGATCAGCACGATGGCGCCCAGGATCACCACGTAGAAGGCCACGACCTCGGGGTTGCGCAGCAACGGCCGCACCGAACGCGCGCGCCACAGCGTGAAGTACATCAGCAGGCTGATGCCCGAGAGCATCATGAACACCACCGCGATCATCTCCAGCAGCGGTGACTGGAAGTGCCCGAAGCTGGCGTCGTAGTTCGAGAAGCCGCCCAGGCTGACAGTGCTGCACATGTGCAGGAAGGCGTCGGTCCAGCTCATGCCGCCCAGCCGGTAGGCCAGCAGGCAGGCCGCCGACAAGCCGAAGTAGGTGCCCCACAGCACACGCGCCGTGTCGGCGATACGCGGCGTGAGCTTCTGGTCCTTCAGCGGCCCCGAGAACTCGGCCTTGAACAGCTGCGAGCCACCCACGCCCAGCAGCGGCAGGATGGCCACGGCCAGCACGATGATGCCCAGGCCGCCCACCCACTGCATGAAGCAGCGCCAGACGTTAACGCTCAGCGGCAGCGTGTCCAGCCCCGCTAGCGCCGTGGCACCGGTGGCGGTGAAGGCCGACATGGCCTCGAAGTAGGCGTTGGTGATGCTCAGGCCCGGCACCGCCAGCACCAGCGGCAGCGCGCCGAAGGCCGGCAGCACGAGCCAGGTCATGCCCACAAGCACGAAGCCGTCGCGCGGCTGCAGCTCGCGGCGGAAGCGCCGCGTGGCCACGCTCATCAGCAGCCCGGCCACCGCCGTCACGATGGTGGCGATGACGAAGGCCTGCTCCGCCTCGTCGCGCCCGAGCACCGCAAAGGCCAGCGGCACCAGCAGCAGCAACGCAAACAGCACGACCATGCGGCCGACGAGCGCGAGGACGGCCAGGGCACCCATCTCAGCAGCGCCCGGCCGTCCGAAGCTGCTGTGCGCCCCCTCGGGAGGCCGCGAGCGAAAGCGAGCTTGGGGGCATCAGAACATGAAGGTGGCGCTGACCTGGAACAGCTTCTCGACCTCGCGCACCATGCGCTTGCGCGGCACGAAGATGATCACGTGGTCGTTCGGCATCACCACCGTGTCGTGGTGGGCGATGATGACCTGCGGCTTGGCATCGTCGCCGGCCTCCGAGCCGTCGGGCCGGTGCAGCCCGCGCACGATGGCGCCCACCTGCGCGCCCTTGGGCAAGCCCACTTCCTCGATGCGGCGGCCGGCGAACTTGCAGGTCTTGTGGTCGCCGCGCACGATGGCCTCCAGCGCCTCGGCCGCGCCGCGGCGCAGGCTGTGCACGGCCTCGACGTCACCGCGCCGCACGTAGGCCAGCAGCTCGCCGATGACGGTGTGGCTCGGGCTGATGGCGATGTCGATGGTGGTGCCCTGCACCAGGTCGGCATAGGCGCGGCGGTTGATCACGGCCAGCACGCGCCGGGCGCCCAGCCGCTTGGCCAGCAGGCAGGACATGATGTTGTCCTCGTCGTCGCCGGTCAGGCCGATGAAGAGGTCCATGTCCTGCACGTTCTCGTCGCCGAGCAGGTCTTCGTCGGTGGCGTCGCCGTTGAGCACCAGGCTGCCGGCGCGCAGCTGCGTGCTCAGGTACTGGCAGCGCCCGTGGTGGGGCTCGATGATCTTCAGCTGGTAGCGGTCTTCGAGCTGGCGCGCCAGGCGCAGGCCGACCTTGCCGCCGCCGGCGATCATCACGCGCTTCACCGGCTCGGCGCGGTGGCGCAGCGCGCCCAGCACGGTGCCGATGTGCTCGGTGGCGGCGAGCACGAAGACCTCGTCACCGGGCTCGATGCGCGTGGCGCCGTCCAGCACCGGCAGCACGGTGTCCTGGCGGTAGATGGCGACGATGCGCATGTCCGCGCCCGGCACCAGCTTCGGGATCTCGGCCAGGCTGTGCTGCACCAGCGGCCCGCCGGCCACCGCGCGCACCGCGATCAGGCTGACGAGACCGTGCGCGAACTCCAGCACCTGCAGTGCCTCGGGGTACTCGACGAGCTTGCGGATGTAGGCCGTGACCGTCTGCTCCGGGCACAGCAGGTGGTCGACCGCAAAGCCGTCGCGCGCCATCAGCGCGCTGCCCTCCACGAAGTCGGGGCTGCGCACCCGCGCAATCGCCGTGGGCACGTTGAACGAGTGCTTGGCCACCTTGCAGGCGACGAGGTTGGTCTCGTCCTGCGGCGCGCAGGCGATGAGCAGGTCGGTGTCTTCGATGCCGGCTTCCTGCAGCACGCTCGGCTGGATGCCGTTGCCGACGACGCCACGCAGATCAAGCCGGTCCTGCAGACCGCGCAAGCGCGCGGGATCGCTGTCGATGACCGTGATGTCGTTTTTCTCGGACACCAGGCTCTCGGCCACGCTCTCGCCCACGCGGCCGGCGCCCAGGATCAGGATCTTCATGGCGGGCGAGTGTAGTCAGGCGGCGTGGTCGGCCCGCTCATTCGACCTGTCCCGTCAGTCCGGGCCGCCGAGCGCGGCCTTCAGTGCGCGCTGCAGTGCGGGCGCCAGTCGCTCGGGCAACTGCGGCCCCCGGTCTTGCCAGGCCGCGGCCAGCCGTTCGGATTCGGCGGCCAGCGCGGGCTGCAGGCGGGCAGCGCGCGCGGCCTCGGTGCCCTGACCAGCCAGCCGCAGCGGCAGCCCGAGCAGCGCGGCGGCGATGGCGTCGAGCTCCTGCGGCCCCCAGGCCACGCTGCCCTGCGAGCTGCCGCGTGCGGTGTTGATGCCCCGCGCCACGCCCGCGGCACCGAGTGCCCCGATCACGCCGCCGGCCACGGCCCCGGCCCCCAGCGTGAGGCCGCCGGTGGCCAGATCGGCCTTCAGCCCGGCCAGCGCACCCGAGACCACACCACCCCACAGCGCCGCACGTCCCTCGCCCAGGCGCGCCTGCACCCGGGGCTGAACGATCGCCGCGGCGCGCGCGGCACCGGGCTCGCCGGCCCCCCAGTCGGGCGCCAGCCGGGCCGCCAGCGCGGCGAACTCCTCGTCGAGTTGCTGCAGCAGCTTCAGGCGCGCGGCCTCGGTGGCGCCGGCCTCGTCGGCCGCGCCGCGGCCAAAGAGCCGCGGCTCGGGCAGCGGTTCGCGCGCCTGGGCCATGCGCGCCAGGCTGGCCGCCAGCAGCGCCGCGGTGTCCTCGAGCCGACGGCTCTGGCGCTGGCGCCAGGCGACGTCGAGCCGCTGGCGGCGGCGGTCATCGGGCAGCGCGCCGGCCAGTGCCTGCCACAGCGCGCCATCGGCCAGCCAGCCATCGGCCAGCGCGCGCAGCGGCAGCGCCGGCGCGACGGCGGTGTCGGCGTCTTCGAGCACGATCAGCGGCCGCGACAACTGCGCCAGCCAGCCCGGGCGCGGCGGGGCGGCGCCCGGCGGCAGCACCAGCAGCACGGCGTCGACCTCGCGCTGCAAGGCGCGCAAGGTGTCGGCTGCCGCGTCGGGCGCGAACAGGCGGCGCCACCAGGGCAGCGGCTGCGGCGGGCGGGCCAGCAGGCCAGGCACGGCGCGAAGGTGCAGCCGTTCGCCGTCGCCGGCGTCGAAGAGGCGCTGTTCGCCGTCGTCGGCCAGGGCGATGTCGTGGCCCAGCAGGTGCACGGGTATGGTGGGTGGTGCCAGCGGGCACCACAGCAGCGTCAGGGGCCGGCTGGTGCCGGGGCGCATCAAGGGGTGCAGGCCTTCGAAGTAGTCGCCATCCAGCGCCAGCGGCAGCCGGCGCACCAGCAAGGCCGCCCGCAGGGCCGCCGCCAGGGCCAGCGCCGCGCGGGGCAGCACGACGGCCAGCAGCAGCGTGGCTGCGAGCAGGTGGATCCAGGGCGCGGCGCTGGCCGTGGCCACGGCGCCCGGCGCCAGTTGCAGCGGCGCCACCGCCGGCACCGCCACGCCGGTGAGCCAGGCGGCCGGCGCCAGCGCGAACGACAGGCCCGCCTGCACCGAGGCCGCATCGAGGAAGGTGCTCTGCCAGCCGGCGCGGTAGTCCATCACCAGGCCGCGCAGGTACAGGCCGCCGATCAGCCCGAGGGCCAAGCCGGCGGCCGCGCTGTGCATCAGCAGCGCGGCGCGGCGAGCCAGCAAGGGCGCGGCCGCACGCAGCCAGTCGGCCTGCAGACGGGGCCGCATGGCCACCCGGCCCAGCCGCGCGGCCAGCCCGCGCGCCAGCAGGCCCAGCTTCGGTTGCGGCAGCAGCGCGGTGGCGTACACGAACAGGTTCCACAGCACCACGGCCCACACCGCGGGGGCCAGCAGGTTCACGCGCTGCGGCGGGCCCAGCTGATCGGCGGCCAGGCCCGCGAGGGCGCCCAGCAGCAAAGCCAGCAGCACCCACAGCGGGTGCCACCAGCGGCGCTCGAGCCACTGCGCGGCCTCGGGTGCGCGCGGCAGCAGCCGCGTCAGCGCCAGCGTGGCGCGGGCGGCCACGAAGCGCTCGGGCGCGGCGCCGTCGCCCACCGCGGCGATGGCCTGGCGCGTGGCCCAGGCGCGGTCTTCGTCGTGCCAGCCGGCGTCGCCGGGCAGGCTCTCAAAGGCCCGCAGCAGCAGCACGCGGCGCGCGTCGTCCTCGGTCATGCGGGCGACTGTAGCCCGCCCTGCGCGGGCTGCCGCCGGGCTGCGTCAGACCGCGTGCAGCAGCGCCACCAGCTGCGCCT
>JBIJAP010000220.1:0-6030 GCA_044345715.1 Rubrivivax sp. | reverse complement strand
GGCGCCCACCATGCCCACGACGCTGGCGCTGCGCACGTTGCTCTCGAAGCGGTAGAGCGTGAAGCTCAGCCACAGCGGCATCACCTGCGGCAGCACGCCATAGACGATCTCGACCAGCTTGTGCGCGCCGGTGGCGCGGATGCCCTCCACCGGGCGCGGGTCGATGGCCTCCACCGCCTCGGAGAACAGCTTGGCCAGCGTGCCCGTGGTGTGCACCGCCAGCGCCAGCACGCCCGCAAACGGCCCCAGGCCGACGGCGACGATGAACAGCATCGCGAACACCATCTCGTTGATGGCGCGGCAGGCGTCCATCAGCCGCCGCACCGGCTGGTGCAGCCAGGGCGGCGCGATGTTGGCGCTGCTCAGCAGCCCCATCGGCACGGCGGCCAGCACCGCCAGCACCGTGCCCCACAGCGCGATGTGCACCGTGATCACCATCTCGTGCGCGTAGATGCGCCAGTCGGTGAAGTCTGGCGGGAAGAACTCGCTCGCGTAGGTGCCGATGTTGCCGCTGTCGCGCAGCAGGTCCAGCGGGCAGATCTCGGCGCCGCGCCAGGCCCAGGCCAGCACGAAGAGCGCCAGCGCCCAGCCGGCGTAGTACAGCCAGCCGGGGCGCTCGGCCGCCGCGCGCTGCTCGATGCGCGCGAGCGAAGCCGCGCTGGGGGCCACCACGGCCGTCATGGCTGAGCTTGCTGCGTCACTTGCCCGACAAGGCAGCGAGCTTGCGGTCGATCTCGGCGATCTGCTTCGTCTTCTCGTCGGCGGCCAACTTCTCGTCGTTTTGCACCTTGGCGCGGTCACGGAACAGCTCGAGCTGGCGGATCGGGATCAGCTGGTCGTTGTTGCTGTCGCGAAACCCCCCGTAGTTGTAGATGACGCCGAGGATGCGCTTCTCTTCGGGGTCGGTCTTGGCGTAGTTGAGGACGAAGTTCTTCAGCTTGGCCTTCACCGCGGGGTCGAGGTCCTTGCGCCACACGAAGGGGTCGCTCGGGATCAGCGGGCTCTTCCACAGCACCTTCACCTGGCTGGCCAGCTCGGGGCGGCTGGTCTGCAGCTTGCCGTAGTCCTCGGTGTTGTTGGTGGCCACGTCCACCTGCTTGGCCAGCACGGCCTGCAGGTTGGCGCCGTGGCTGGCGTTACGGATGGTCTTGAACGCCGTGCGGTGGTCGATGCCGTTTTTGGCGAAGATGTAGAAGGTGGGCACCAGGAAGCCCGAGGTGGAGTTCGGGTCGCCGATGCTGAAGTTGATGTTCTTCGAGTTCTTCAGCACGTCGTCGAGGTTGTTGTACGGGCTGTCCTTGTGCGCGATCAGCAGCGCGTGGTAGCCGAAGGTGCCGTCGGCATACATCACCTGGGCGAAGATCTCGCCCTGGGCGCGGTCCACCGCTTCCATCGCGGCCTTGTTGCCGTACCAGGCCACCTGCACTTTGTTGAAGCGCATGGCCTCGATGACGCCGGCGTAATCAGGAGCGTAGAAGCTCTTGATGGTGAGGCCGGTCTTCTTCTCCATGTCGCGGAAGAAGGGCTCCCAGCGCTCGCGCTGGGTGCTGGCGCTGTCGGTGGCGATGACGCCAAAGTTGATTTCCTGCGCCTGCGCGGCGGTGTGCGCGGCTGCAAGGCTCATCGTGGCCAGGGCGGCCAGCGCCAGGCGGCGGGTTGTCGTGATCATGGCGGTTCTCTCCTCTTGGGTGTGATTCAGGCCGCGGCCAGCATGGGCAGCGGCATCGGCTCGGACGGCGGTTCGTCGGTCTCGAGCTCCTCGACGGCGGTGCCATAGAGCTCGCGCAGGAAGGCGGGCGTGAGCTGCGCGGTGGGGCCGTCGAACACCAGCGCGCCATCGCGCAGCGCGACCACGCGCTCGCAGTAGCGGCGCGCCAGGCCCACGTGGTGCAGGCTCACCAGCAGCGTCAGGCCCTGCTCGCGGTTGAGCTGCAGCAGCAGCTCCATCACGCGGCGTGTCGACTCGGGGTCGAGCGAGGCCACGGGCTCGTCGGCCAGCAGCACGCGGGCGCCCTGCACCAGCGCGCGTGCGATGGCGGCACGCTGCTGCTGCCCGCCCGACAAGGTGCTGGCACGCTGGAAGGCCTGTTCGCCCAGACCCATGGATTCGAGCGCATCGAGCGCACGCGCCTGCTCGGCGGCGCTGAAGCGGCCGAGCACGGCGCGCCACAGCGGCAGCTCGGGCGCCAGGCCGGTGAGCACGTTGGTCAGCACCGGCAGCCGGCCGACGAGGTTGAACTGCTGGAAGATGATGCCGATGGCGCGGCGCTGCGCGCGGATGTCGGCAGCCAGCCGGCCCTGGGCCTGCAGGCTGCGGCCGAGCACCTCGATGCGGCTGCCTTCGGCGGCGTCGAGCGTCTCCAGCCCGCACAGCGTGCGCAGCAGCGTCGACTTGCCCGAGCCCGACGCGCCCAGCAGAGCCACGCGCTCGCCGGGGCGCACCTCGAAGCTCACGCCCCGCAGGGCCTGCCGGCCGCCGGGGAAGGTCTTGTCGGCCCGTGCGACACGCACGGCCAGTTCGGGCAGGGAGGCCATGGCGGCGGACGGTAGGCCGCGCCCGTGACGGCACGGTGACACGATCGTGTCAGAGGCCCGTCACGGCGCCGCGGCAGCATCGGGTGATGGACGCATCCGGAATTGCCGAGCTCTACGCCCGCCGCGGCCACCTGGCCTACGACGGCGAAGGCATCACGCAGTGGCAGCACGCTTGGCAGTGCGGCCAGCTGGCACGTCAGGCCGGCGCCCCGCCCGCGCTGCAGCTGGCTGCCTGGCTGCACGACCTGGGCCACTTGATGACAGGCCTGGACGACACGCCCACCTTGCGCGGCCACGACGACCGCCACGAAGCCGTCGCCGCGCGCGCCCTGGCGCCGCTGTTCGGCCCGGCCGTCGCCGAGCCGGTGGCGCTGCACGTGCAGGCCAAGCGCTACCTCGTGGCCGCCCGGCCTGGCTACCGCGACAAGCTCTCACCCGACTCGGTGCGCAGCCTGGCCTTGCAGGGCGGGCCGATGGACGAAGCCGCCTGCGCGGCCTTCCTGCGCCAGCCCTTCAGTGCCGATGCCGTGCGCCTGCGCGCCTGGGACGATGCCGGCAAGCGGCCCGAGTGGCTGCCGGGCGCCGACGCGGCAGCCGAGCTGGCCGCGCTGATGCGGCCATCGCGGGCCTGAAGCTCAGTCCCTGAACTCCGGCGGCTGCGGCTGCGCCGGCGGATCGGTCGGCTCGCGCATCCATGCATCCAGCAGCGTGTAGCCCACCGCCAGCACCACCGGGCCGACGAAGATGCCCACCAGGCCGAAAGCGAACAGGCCGCCGATGACGCCGGCGAAGATCAAGATCAGCGGCAGGTCGGCACCGAGCTTGATGAGCGCCGGCCGCACGACGTTGTCGATGGTGCCGACGAAGCCGGCCCACACCAGCAGCGCGATCGCCCAGCCCAGGCTGCCGTCGCCCCACCAGGCCCAGACCGCCGCGCCCAGCAGCACCGGGATGGGCCCGATCTGCGCGATCGACAGCATGAACATCACGGCTGTCAGCAGCGTCGCCGCCGGCACGCCGGCCACCACCAGGCCGAGGCCGCCGAGCAGCGCCTGCACCAGCGCCGTGCCGCCCACGCCCAAGGCCACCCCGCGGATGGCGCCGCCGGCCAGCGTGATGGCACCGTCGCCGCGCTCGCCGGCCAGGCGGCGCGCGAAGAGGCGGATCTGCGCTGCCGCTTCTTCACCCTGCGCGTACATCACCGCGGCGATCAGCACCGTGAGCAGAAACTGCAGCAGCAGCACGCCGATGTTGCCGACCTCGGCCACGAACCAGCGCGTCAGGTCACCGGCATAGGGGCTCAGGCGCGGCACCAGGTCGCGCAAGCCGAGCGCGTTGAGCTGGGCCCACAGACCGTCGACCAACGTGCCCACCACCGGCAGCGTGCGCAGCCACGCCGGAGCCACATCGGGCAGGTTCCAGGCGGCGGCCATGCGCGCCCAGTCGATCAGGCGGTCGGCGTTGCCCACGATGGTGGCGATGGCCAGCACCAGCGGCACCACGAACACCAGCAGCAGCAGCAGCGTCATCACCGTCACCGCCAGCCAGCGCCGGCCGCCGCAGTGGGCCTGCACGCGCAGCATCATCGGCCAGGTGGCCACCACCACCATCGTGGCCCAGATAGTGGGGCCCAGGAAGGGCCGCAGCACCCACAGCGACACGCCCAGCAGCAGCCCGATGAAGAGCACGCCGAAGGTCAGGCGCGCCAAATCGCGGCCGGGCGGGCGCGGGTTCACCGGCGCTTCTCTTCGTAGCGCGTCACGGCATCGGCCTCGATGCGGTAGCCGCTGACGCCCATGTAGCTGTCGGTGCGCGGCGTCGTCAGCCGTCCGCTGATCCACACCGTGTCCATCGACTTGAAGCCCTTGGCCGGCACCTTGGGCAGCACGTGGATGATCTGGTTGGCCGGCGGCGGCGGGCTGTGGATGCAGGCGCCGAAATAGGGCACGAGCAGGAACTCCTTCAGGCCGTCGTTGGTGTCCTCCAGCGGCACCACGAAGCCGGGGATGCGCACCAGCTGCCCCACCAGCTGGGGGTTGGTGGGCGCGGCGTCCCACACCGCGCGCATTCTCTTCAGCATGGCAGCGGCACGCGGGTCGCCATCGTCGAGCAGCTGGAAGTTCAGGTCCTTGAAGTCCTTGAACGGATCCCAGTCGGCGGGCACGAGCTCTTCCCACTGGATGGTGCGCGGCGCGCCCGGCGCCGGGGCCGCGGCCGGGGCCTGCAGGGGCGGCTTCATCGCCGGCACGCCGCTGGGGTTCTGGGCCTGCGACAGCACCGGCGCGCCCAGCACGGCAGCCAGCATCAGACGACGGGAGATCATGGGCATCATCAGGTACGAGGGCTCAGGCCATCGGCCAGCGACAAGCGGTAGGCGCGCCATCCAGGCACGAGGCTGGCGAGCATACCCGCGGCCACGACGGCGGCGAACAGCCCCCACTGCGCCACGGTGGGCGCCGCGGCACTGAGCGTGATGCCGAACTCGCGCTGCAGCAGCGGCCCGGCGCCCAGCACAAGCGCCGCCGCCACGGCCGCGCCCAGCAGCGCGCCGGCCAGCGTGACCAGCGCACCCTCGGCCGCCAGCAGCAGCAGCACGTGGCGCGGCCCGGCACCCACGGCGCGCAGCACGGCCAGCTCGCGCCGGCGCTCGTTCAGGCCCGCCAGCACCACCGCCACCAGCGAGGCCAGGCTGACCACCGCCACCAGCACGCTGATGGCCAGCAGGCTCTGCTCGGCCGGGCCGATGACCTGCCAGAGCTCGTCGAGCGCCACCGCCGGCAGCACGGCCAGCAGGGCCTCGGCCTCGTACTCGGCCACGAAACGCTGCACGTTGAACACCGCGACCCGGTTCTTCAGGCCCACCAACGCTGCCGTCACCTGCTTGGGCGCGAGGTCGAACTTGCGTGCCGCCTCGGCCGGAATGCGCACGCCGGGAATCGGCGCGCCACCGACCCAGTCCAGGTGGATGGCCTCCAGCGCCTCGAGGCTGACGTGCACGGTGCGGTCCACCGGCGTGCCGGTGCGCGCCAGCACGCCCACCACCGTGAAGGGCTTGTCGGCGTGCTCGGCCGCCAGCGTGTCGCCACCGCCGTGCGTGAGCGTGATGCGGGCGCCGGGCGTGTAGCCCAGCGCCTGGGCGATTTCGGCGCCGACGACGGCCTCGTACAGCCCGTCCAGCGTGCCGGCAAAGGGGCGGCCGGCGGCAAAGGCCAGCGGCTGGCGGTCGCCGTAGCGGAAGCGCTCGAAGTAGGCAGTGGTGGTGCCCAGCACAGGGCGGCCGCGGTGCGAGTCGCCCAGCGACAGCGGCACGACCCAGGCCACCGCGCGGTGCGCTTCGACGGCGCGGATGCTGTCCATCGACACGTTGTTGGTGGCGCCACCGACGCGGAACACCGCGTACAGCATCAGCTGCACCGGGCTCGTGCGCGCGCCGACCACGAGGTCGGTGCCGCTGACGCTTTGTGCAAAGCCGGCGCGGAGGTCGGAGCGCAGCCG
>JBIJAP010000219.1:0-6037 GCA_044345715.1 Rubrivivax sp. | reverse complement strand
GCCAGGTACTCGCCCAGGCCGGTGACGCTGGCGTGCATCTCGGCACCGCCGAGTGCTTCGTCGTCAGCGACTTCGCCGATGGCCGCCTTCACCAGCGGCGGGCCGGCCAGGTAGATGCTGCTGCGGCCGCGCACCAGCACCACGTAGTCGCTCAAGCCCGGCAGGTAGGCGCCGCCCGCGGTGGACGAGCCGTGCACCACCGCGAGCTGCGGAATGCCCGCCGCCGACAGCCGCGCCTGGTTGGCGAAGGTGCGGCCGCCGTCGACAAAAATCTCGGCCTGGTACATCAGGTTGGCGCCGCCGCTTTCCACCAGCGCCACCAGCGGCAGCTTGTTCTCCAGCGCCAGCGCCTGCGCGCGCAGCGCCTTCTTCAGGCCCATCGGCGCGATGGTGCCGCCCTTCACGGCGCTGTCGCTGGCGCTCATGAGCACGCGCTTGCCGGCCACCGTGCCTATGCCGACGATGCTGCCACCACCCTGCACGCTCTTCTTGCCGTCGTCGTCGTGCATGCCCAGGCCGGCCAGCGCGCTGAGCTCGAGGAAGGCGCTGCCACGGTCGAGCAGCCGGGCCACGCGCTCGCGCGGCAGCAGCTGGCCGCGGGCTTCGAACTTGGCGCGCTTGCTCTCGCTTTCGCTCACCACGCGGGCTTGCAGCGCCTGCACCTCGGCCAGCTTTTCCGCCATGCGCGCAGCGTTGGCCTTGAACGTGGCGCTGTTCGCATCGAGCCTGGAGGCCAGCGGTGGCATCACTTCAGCACCTCGGGTGTGCTGGCGCGGTGGAAGCCGTCGAAAGGCACCGAGGTGGAGGTGCTGCCGAGCGGGAAGATGTCGCTGCCCAGCGAGGCTGCGCCGTCGATCTGCAGCGTGACACCGGTGATGAAGGCCGCCGCCGGCGACAGCAGAAAGACGATTGCCGCCGAGACCTCGGCCTCCACGCCCATGCGGCGCAGCGGCACGTGCTGCTTCAGCTTCGGGATGATCATCTTCATCGCGCCGCCGTAGGTGTCCATGCCCGAGCTGGCGATCCAGCCCGGCGCCACGGCGTTCACGCGCACGCCGGCGTGCGCCCACTCGAAGGCGGCCGTGGCCGTGAGGTTGCTCATGCCGGCGCGGGCCGCGCCGCTGTGGCCCATGCCGGGCATGCCGTTGCGGAAGTCCGCCGTCATGTTGACGACCGCGCCACCGTGGGCCTGCATGCACTGGTTGAACAGCTCGCGCATCATCAGGAAGCCGCCGGTCAGGTTGTTGGCCACGACCGCGTCGAAACCCTTCTTGCTGATGGCCAAGAGCGGCGCCGGGAACTGCCCGCCCGCGTTGTTGACGAGCCCGCTCACCGGCCCGTGCTTGGCGATGACGGCGGCGACGTTCGCCTTCACCGCGTCTTCGTCGCGGATGTCGAAGGCCGCCTTGTCGCAGCGGCCGCCGTCCTGCGCGATCTCGGCCGCCACGGCATCGAGCTTGGCCTGCGTGCGGCCGCTGATGATCACCGTCGCGCCCAGCGATGCCATCTCGTGCGCCACGCAGCGCCCGATGCCGCTACCGCCGCCGGTGACCCAGACGACGCGCCCCTCGAAGAGCCCGGGGCGGAAGACGCTGGCGTAGTGCGTGTGCTCAGTCATGCCTCGCATTGGGCCGCAGGGGTGACGTTAACGTCAACTGGATGACTGCTAGGTGATTACGCGCATCCACGCGGCACGCGTGCTGGCTACGATGCCGGCCATCTGATGCAGCACGCCAAGGAGCGCCCTGATGGACATGCAAGCCTGCACCGACGCCCTGCGCGCCAAGGTCGGTGATTCGAGCGGCCTGAACGCCGTGCTCAAGTTCGACTGCGGCGCCGACGGCGTGGCGGTGATCGACGGCCGCGCGGTGCCCAACACCGTGGACAACACCGACCGCGAGGCCGACTGCACCGTGGCCATCACGCTGGAGAACCTGTCGGCGCTGATGACGGGCGATCTCGAGCCGACCACCGGCTTCATGATGGGCAAGTTCAAGGTCAGCGGCGACATGAGCGTGGCCCTGAAACTGCAACGGGTGGTCTGAACATGCTCGACAGCCGCCGCCGCAGCGCCAGCGCCGCGCAGGAGGCGGTGGACGCGCACCACGACGACGGCGGCGGCCAGCTGTTCGGCATCACCGAGCTGTGCGCCGAGTTCGGCATCACGCTGCGCACCATCCGCTTCTACGAGGACAAGGGCCTGCTCGCGCCCCGCCGCGTCAGCGGGGCACGCGTGTACACCCGGCGCGACCGTGCGCGCCTGGCGCTCATCCTGCGCAGCAAGGCCATCGGCGCGAGCCTGGACGAGATCAAGCACTTCCTCGGCCTGTACGGCGACCACGGCGAGGGCCGCGTGCAGCAGATGCGCTACGTCGTCGAGCGCACCGACGAGACCATTGCCGAGCTCGAGACCAAGCGCGCCCACATCGAGGCCCTGCTCTCGGAACTGCGCCTCATCAACCAGCGGGTGCGCGAGGCACTGGCCTCGCAGGCACCGAAGCCCGCACCCCGCCGATAGGAGGCCGACATGGCCCTGCCCGACGCTTACCTCTACGACCACGTGCGCACGCCGCGTGGCAAAGGCAAGAAGGACGGCAGCCTGCACCAGGCCACGCCGGTGTGGCTGCTCTCCACGCTGCTGCGCGCCCTGCAGCAGCGCCTGGCGCTCGACACCGCGCTGGTGGACGACGTGGTGCTGGGCTGCGTCACCCCCGTGGGCGAGCAGGGAGCCGACATCGCGCGCACCGCCGTGCTCGACGCCGACTGGGCGCAGAGCGTGGCCGGCGTCACGCAGAGCCGCTTCTGCGCCAGCGGCCTGGAGAGCATCAACCTGGCTGCGGCCAAGGTGGCCAGCGGCTTCGAGCGGCTGGTGGTGGCCGGCGGCGTGGAGAGCATGAGCCGCTGGCCGATGGGCAGCGACGGCGGCGCCTGGTTCATGGATCCGCGCATCAACGCCAAGCTGGGCTTCGTGCCACAGGGCATCGGCGCCGACTTGATCGCCACGATGGAAGGCTTCTCGCGCGGCGATGTCGACGCGTTTGCGCTGCAGTCGCACCGCCGTGCGGCGGCGGCGCGCGCGGAAGGCCGCTTCGCGAAGAGCCTGGTGCCGGTGCACGACATCGCCGGCCTGCTGATGCTCGACCGCGACGAGACCATCCGCGAGAGTGCATCGCCCGAGGCGATGGCCAAGCTCGAGCCCAGCTTCGCCGCGATGGGAGCGATGGGCTTCGACACCACCGCGCTGGCCCGCTACCCCACGGTGGAGCGCATCGCGCACGTGCACCACGCAGGCAACAGCAGCGGCATCGTCGACGGCGCGGCGCTGATGCTCGTGGGCCACGCGGCCGCCGGCGCGCAGGCGGGCCTGAAGCCGCGTGCCCGCATCCGTGCCGCGGCCGTGACGGGTAGCGAGCCCACCATCATGCTCACCGGCCCCACACCCGCGGTGCGCAAGGCGCTGGCCCAGGCCGGCATGCAGCCCTCGGACATCGACCTCTGGGAGATCAACGAGGCCTTCGCCGTGGTGCCGATGAAGACGGCGCGCGATCTCGGTGTGAGCCTGGACCGCGTCAACGTCAATGGCGGCGCCATCGCGATGGGGCACCCGCTGGGCGCCACGGGCTGCATCATCCTCGGCACGCTGCTCGACGAGCTCGAGCGCCGCGGCCTGGCCACCGGTTGCGCCACGCTGTGCGTGGGTGGCGGCATGGGCATCGGGACGATCATCGAAAGGGTCTGAGCATGAGCGCAGTCCAACTCACCCTCGGCGACGACGGCATCCTCGTCGCCACGATGGACCTGCCCGGCCGCCCGATGAACGTGGTGACCGATGCGTTGATGGAAGGCATCGCGGCCGCCCTCACCCGCGTGGCCGAGCCCGGCGTGAAGGGCTTGATCCTCACCAGCGGCAAGGCCGACTTCTGCGCCGGTGGCGACATCGACCGCATGTCGAAGTGGACGACGCCCGAGCAGCCCTTCGAGGCCAGCATGGCGATGAAGCGCGTGCTGCGCCAGCTGGAGACTCAGGGCAAGCCGGTCGTCGCCGCCATCCACGGCCACGCGCTCGGCGGCGGGCTCGAGCTGGCACTGGCCTGCCACGCCCGCATCGTGCTCGACGATCCGCGCTTGAAGCTCGGCCAGCCCGAGGTGAAGCTGGGCCTCTTGCCCGGCGGCGGCGGCACGGTGCGGCTGTCGAGGCTGGTGGGCATCCAGGCCGCGCTGCAGATCTGCGGCGAGGGCGGCGACTTCTCGCCGCAGAAGGCGCTCGCCACCGGCTTCATCACCGCGCTGGGGCCCAGCCGCGACGCGCTGATGCAGGCCGCGCGCGACTGGATCGCCGCCAACCCGAAGGCGAAACAGCCCTGGGACCAGCCGAAATTCCGCTTCCCCGGCGGCGACAGCAAAAGCCCGGCGATGGCGCAGCTGTGGGCCATCGCGCCTTCCATCGCCTTCGGCAAGGGCCGCGGGCTGTACCCGGCGGTGCAGCACATCATGAGCGCCATCTTCGAGGGCGGGCTGCTCGACGTGGACAGCGCCAGCGTGGTGGAGAGCCGCTACTTCGCGGCCTGCTGCCTGTCGCAAGTCTCGCGCAACCTGATCGGCACGCTCTGGTACGGGCTGAATGCGCTGAAGAAGGGGGCCTCGCGACCAGCCGGCTTCGCGCCTGGCAAGGTGACGAAGCTCGGCGTGCTCGGCGCCGGCATGATGGGCGCCGGCATCGCGCACGTGGCGGCCAAGGTCGGCATCGAGGTGGTGCTGCTCGACACCACGCGGGAAGCCGCCGACAAGGGCAAGGCGCACACACAGGCACTGCTCGACACCGCCGTCAAGCGCGGGCGCAGCACCGCCGAGAAGCGCGACGCGCTGCTGGCGCGCATCCACACCACCGCGGCGTATGCCGATCTCGCCGGCTGCGACCTCGTCATCGAGGCCGTGTTCGAAGACCGCGAGGTCAAGGCCGGCGTCATGCGCCAGGCCGAGGCCGTGCTGGGTGAGAGTGCCGTGTTCGCCAGCAACACCAGCACGCTGCCCATCACCGGCCTGGCGGGTGCGTCCGCGCGGCCGGCAAACTTCATTGGCCTGCACTTCTTCAGCCCGGTGGAGAAGATGCCGCTGGTGGAGATCATCGTCGGCGCGCAGACGAGCGACGAGACGCTGGCGCGCGGCTTCGACTTCGTGCAGCAGATCGGCAAGACGCCGATCGTCGTGAACGATTCGCGCGGCTTCTACACCAGCCGCGTGTTCGGCACCTACGTGATGGAAGGCCTGGCGATGCTGCGCGAAGGCGTGCACCCGCGCGCCATCGAGGTGGCCGGCCTGCAGGCCGGCATGCCGATGCCGCCGCTGGCGCTGCAGGACGAGGTCAGCCTGTCGCTGGCCGTTCACGTGGCCGAGCAGACGAAGAAGGACCTCGCAGCCGACGGCAAGACCTACGACGAACACCCCGGCATGGCCGTGGCGCGGCAGCTGTGCGAGGCCGGCCGCATCGGCCGCAAGACCGGCCGCGGCTTCTACGACTACGACGATGAGGACAAGCACCTGTGGCCCGGCCTGACGGCGATGTTTCCCACCGCCGCCGAACAGCCGCCGCTGGCCGAGCTGGTGGACCGGCTGCTCTACGCGCAGGCCGTGGAGTCGGCGCGCTGCCTCGAGGAGGGCGTGCTGCGCTCGGTGGTCGACGCCAACATCGGCAGCATCTTCGGCTGGGGCTTCGCGCCTTGCCATGGCGGCACGCTGCAGTTCATCGACGCCGTCGGTGCAGCAAGCTTCGTGGCGCGAGCCCAGGCGCTGGCGACCCAGCACGGGCCGCGGTTTGCCCCTCCGCCCGGCTTGCTTCAGCGAGCAAGCCAGGGCACCTTGGCAGTCTGAAGCGCCACGAACACCCATGGACAAGGATCTGCCAGCGCCGCAGTTGTCGCTGGACGGCGCACAGAGCAGGCCGCGCAAATCTGAACACGGCCTAAAGTGGAAAGGCTGCTCCGTTGGGCGAGGATAGAGCCCGAGACGACAGGAGCAGAGCAGATGAGCAGAAGACCCC
>JBIJAP010000218.1:0-6047 GCA_044345715.1 Rubrivivax sp. | reverse complement strand
CAGGTGCGGCTCGACGCCGAAGCACTGGCCCTTGCGCAGCGTCTCGACGACGGTGCGCTTGCCGTCACGCACATGGAACAGGTCGACCTCGCCTTCGCGGATGAGGTACAGGTTCGTCGCCGGCATGCCCTCCTTGTAGAGCACGTCACCGGCAAACGCCCGAAGCTGACTGCAACCGCTTTCGCGGGCAAACTGAAGAAAGGGTTCGTGTGAGATCACAGCGGCGGGTCCGCACCCGGGCTTGCGCCAGGTCACGCGGCTAAGTGATATAAATGGGAACAAATGCTAGCGGGGCCGCCGGCCGATCGGGTATCGAAAATGTCGTATTTTTCATCTGATGGGCGTGTTTCGGGGCGCCGACTGCCGGCAGCGGAGCCCTCGAAGTGAGCGAGGAGCTGCTGACCACCCGTGACGGCTGCTCACTGTCGCTGAGCCGTTGGCCCGCCGCGCCCGGGGCCGCGCCGCGGGGACAGGTGCTCATCGTGCACGGCCTGGGCGAACATGCCGCACGCTACGACCCCGTGGCCTCGGCGCTCAACGCCGAGGGCTGGTCGGTGCTGGGCTTCGACCAACGCGGCCACGGCCGCAGCAGCGGGCGGCGCGGCACGCTGGCGCGGGCCGACAGCCTGCTCGACGACCTGGCCCAGGTCATCGACCACACCGCCGCCGAGCCTGGCCCGCGGGTGCTGCTAGGCCACAGCATGGGCGGCGCGGTGGCCGCGCGCTTCGTGGCCGAGGCGCTGGCGGCGCAGCCGGCGGCCTGGTCGAGGCCGGTGGACGGCCTCGTGCTGTCGTCACCCGCCTTGCAGACCCGCCTGTCGTCCTGGCAGCGGCTGCAACTCGCCGTGGGCGAGCGCCTGTTGCCCAATCTGGCCCAGCGCAACGGCATCGACAGCCACCAGCTCTCGCACGACGAGGCCGTGGTGCAGGCCTACGACGCCGACCCCCTGGTGCACGACCGCATCAGCGCGCGGCTGGCGCGCTTCATCATCGACGCCGGCCCGGCGGTGCGCGCCGCCGCACCACGCTGGGCCGCGCCGACGCTGCTGATGTGGGGCGGCGCCGACACCATCGTGCCGCCCGCCGGGAGCCGCGCCTTCGCGGCAGCGGCGCCCGCCCGCGTGCTGACGAGCTTCGAGTTCGACGGCATGCGCCACGAGATCTTCAACGAGCTTGAGCGCGCCGGCGTGCTGATGCGCCTGCTGCAATGGCTGCGGCGGTTCTAGACTGCAGCCCACCGCCCCAGACGGAGAACCCGATGAACGCACCCACCCGCAGCGCCGAAGCCGCAGCACTCGCCTCCTTCGCCGAGCAAGCCTGGGACGAGCGCATCGTGCCCGCGCTCACCGACTACATCGCGGTGCCGGCGAAGAGCCCGATGTTCGATGCGAAGTGGGCCGAACACGGCCTGCTCGACCGCGTGGTGACGGACGCCGCGCGCTGGATCGAGAGCCGCGGCGTTGCCGGCCTCAAGCTCGAGGTGATCCGCCTGCCGGGGCGCACGCCGATCGTCTTCTTCGACCTCCCGGCGACCAAGCCCGGCAGCACAGGCACGGTGCTGCTCTACGGCCACCTCGACAAGCAACCCGAATTCAACGGCTGGCGCAGCGACCTCGGACCTTGGACGCCGAAGTACGAAAACGGCCTGCTCTACGGCCGCGGCGGCGCCGACGACGGCTACGCGGTGTATGCCGCCATCACCGCCATCGAATCGCTCGACCGCCATGGCATCGCCCGCCCGCGCTGCGTGGGCCTGATCGAGAGCGGCGAAGAAAGCGGCAGCCCCGACCTGCCGGCCTACATCGAGCAGCTCAAGCCGCGCCTGGGCGACATCGAGCTCGTCGTCTGCCTCGACAGCGGCGCCGGCAACTATGACCAGCTCTGGCTCACCACCAGCCTGCGCGGCATGGTCAGCGGCGTGCTGAAAGTCGAGATCCTCACCGAGGGCATCCACTCGGGCGACTCATCGGGCGTGGTACCCAGCAGCTTCCGCATCCTGCGCCACGTGCTCGACCGGCTTGAAGACAGCGCGAGCGGCCAGCTGCTGCCGCAGAGCTTCCATTGCCAGGTGCCGGCCTCGCGGCTGGCCCAGGCACAGGCCACGGCCGCCATCCTGGGCGACGAGGTCTGGAAGCGCTTCCCCTGGGCCTGCGGCGCCGACGGCGGCGCCTCGCTGCCGACGACGACCGACCCCGTCGAAGGCCTGCTCAACCGCACCTGGCGGCCTACGCTCAGCGTCACCGGCGTCGACGGCTTCCCCGAGCTGGGCAACGCTGGCAACGTGCTGCGCCCCTACACCGCCTTCAAGCTGAGCCTGCGGCTGCCGCCGCTGGTGAACGGCCACGAGGCCAGCCTGCAGCTGAAGACGCTGCTGGAAGACAACGCGCCCTACAACGCGAAGGTCACCTTTCACCCCGACGGCCGCGCCGGACAGCTGGGCGCCACTGGCTGGAACGCGCCCGAGCTGGCACCGTGGTTGGAGCAGGCCATGAACAGCGCGTCACAGGCGCACTGGGGCGCACCGCTGGGCTTCATCGGCCAGGGCGGCACGATCCCGCTGATGAGCATGCTGCAGGCCGGGTTCCCGAGGGCGCAGATGATGGTCTGCGGCGTGCTGGGGCCGAAGAGCAATGCCCACGGCCCGAACGAGTTCCTGCATGTGCCCTACGGCAAGAAGCTCACCGCCACCGTGGCGCAGGTGATTGCGGCGATGCCCTGAGGGCGTGAGCAGCCCGATGGCTGCGCCGACGACCTTGTGGGGATCACCAAAGCTCGAGTTCAGGGGGCTGTGGTGCCTGAGCGTCGTGGCAAGCGCCCCCGCTTGCCACACAGTCGACCTCAATCCTCGCCGAGGAAGCCGCCGCTCTGGTGCGACCACAGCTTGGCATAGTGGCCGTTCAGCGCCAGCAGCTCGGCATGCGTGCCCTGCTCGGCGATCACGCCCTGCTCCAGCACGATCAGCCGGTCCATGCGCGCGATGGTGCTCAGGCGGTGGGCGATGGCGATCACGGTCTTGCCCTCCATCAGGCCGAGCAGCTGGTCCTGGATAGCGAGCTCGACCTCGCTGTCGAGCGCACTCGTGGCTTCGTCGAGCACGAGGATCGGTGCGTCCTTCAGCACCACGCGCGCGATCGCGATGCGCTGGCGTTGCCCGCCGCTGAGCTTGACGCCGCGCTCGCCGACGTGGGCCTCGTAGCCGGTGCGGCCTTTCCAATCTTGCAGGCCGAGGATGAACTCGTGCGCCTGCGCCTTCTTGGCGGCGGCCACGATCTCGTCCAGGCTGGCGCCCGGCCGGCCGTAGCCGATGTTGGCGGCGATCGAGCGGTGCAGCAGCGAGGTGTCCTGCGTCACCAGGCCGATGGCGCCACGCAGGCTCTCCTGGCTCACGGCGCGGATGTCCTGGCCGTCGATGCGCAGGCTGCCGGACTCGAGGTCGTGAAAGCGCAGGAGCAGGTTCACCAGCGTGCTCTTGCCCGCACCTGAGCGGCCGACGACGCCGATGCGTTCGCCGGGCCGCACGGTCAGGCTCAGGTCGTCGAGCACCTTCTTGCCGTCGTTGCGGCCGTAGGTGAAGGTGACACCCTCGAAGCGGATCTCGCCGCGATCGACCTCGAGTTCGCGCGCGCCAGGCGCATCGGTCATGGCGTGCGGCACGGCGATGGTCTCCATGCCTTCCTGCACGACGCCGACGTTCTCGAAGATACCGGTCACTTCCCAGCTTACGAAGCCGGCCACGTTGGCAATGGCCCAGGCCAGCGGCAGCGCCGTGGCCACCGTGCCGGCGTCGATGGTGCCATTGCCCCACAGCCACACGCCGATGGCCGCCGTGCCCACCAGCAGCATCGCGTTCAGCACCGACAGTGTGGCCATGAAGGTGGTGATGAGCCGCATGTGGGCGGCGATGGCGCCGCTGTGCTCGTCGATCACCTCGCGCACGTACTGATCTTCGTCGCGGGCACGGGCGAACAGCTTGACCGTGAGGATGTTGGTGTAGCTGTCGACGACGCGGCCCATGACCTGGCTGCGCAGTTCTGAGCTCGTCTTGGCGAGGTCGCGCATCTTCGGCACGAAGTGGCGCAGGAACACCACGTAGCCCACGAACCAGGCGATGGTGGGCAGCGCCAGCCGCCAATCGGCCATGGCCATCAGCACCAGCGCCGACAGGCCGTAAACGACGATGTACCAGACGGCGCGGATGCAGCTGACCACGCTCTCGCGCACCGCGTTGCTGGTCTGCATCACGCGGTTGGCAATGCGGCCGGCGAAGTCGTTCTGGAAGAAGGGCCAGCTCTGTCGCACCACGTGCCAGTGGCTCTGCCAGCGGATCAGGCTGGTGACGCCCGGCACCACGGCGTTGTTGCGCACCAGGCTGTCGAGCAGCAGCGTCAGCGGACGGCCGATCAGCACCGCCGCGGCCATCAGCAACAGTTCCGGCAGCGCCGCCTGCAACGCGGCGGCGCGGTCGGTGGCCTCCATCAGCCGAACCAGGCGCCCGATGAACAGCGGGATCAGCGTGTCGATCAAGGCCACCAGCAGGCCGGTGAAGAACATCGCGCCGAACAGGGTGCGGGCCTGGCCGATGTAGTGCCAGTAGAACGCGATCAGCCCCTGCGGCGGCGGTGTACCCGGCGCGGCGGTGGGGCGGATGCGGCTCTCGAAATAGGCGAACAAGGCCATGGGCATGGCCGCGTCGTCGGCGCGGGGCCGGACGCGGTTCTTCGGTGGGGGATGCCCGATTCTCGCGGTGCGAGGCGCTTCATGCCGGCGCGATGCCTCCACCGATCGGCCTAGACCCGAAGGCACCGGCGACCCATGGCAGCTGCCCCGGCGACCAACCGGGCATACCGATTGGTCTCATGAACAACTACACAGTTTGTTTCGTGACCATCAAGTTTACACGTGAAACCTTACCGTTCATACTCCGACCGAGCCGTGCCATCCCGCACGCTTTTCAACCGCGCCCAGTGCCTCTGACGGCAGGCGGCGCCCCCAGGAGAAAACCCATGTTGAAGTGGATCAGGCTGTCCATCGCAGCGCTGGCGACGAGCTTCGTTGCCGCTTGCGGCGGTGGCGATCACCCCCCGTTCACGATTGCCGACATCACGGCCACCGACAGCCGTTTCGGCACCCTCAACCAGGCGCTGGTAAGCACCGGTCTGCAGGCGACACTGCTGCGATCGGGCACCTTCACGGTGTTCGCGCCCACCGACGACGCCTTCAATGCGCTGGCGGCCGAACTGGGCATCACCCGCGCCCAACTGCTGGCCGACCGCGCCCTGCTGACCAGCGTGCTGCAGTACCACGTGCTTGGCAGCACCGTGCCTCGGGCCAGCGTGCCGTTGGGCCGGGCCATCACGCCGCTGGCCGGCGGCATCTTCAAGGTCGACTCCGTCGGCGGCAACCTCGTCATCACCGACGGCCGCAACCGCACGAGCCGCATCACGGCCACCGACATCGGCGCCACCAACGGCGTGATCCACGTCGTCGACCGCGTGCTGCTGCCGCCCAACCGCAACATCGTGCAGACGGCGCAGAGCCTGCCGCAGTTCAGCATCCTGGTCGAGGCGGTGATCGCGGCCAATCTGCAGGGCGCGCTGTCCGGCACCGGCCCGCTGACCGTGTTCGCACCGACCAACGATGCCTTCGTCGCGCTGCTGGGCGAGCTCGGCCTGACGAAGGCGCAGCTGCTGGCCAACACCGCGCTGCTGACCCGCGTGCTCACGTACCACGTGCTGCCGAACCGCACGCTGAAGGCCGACATCACCACCGGCCAGGCCATCACCACGCTCCAAGGCGGCACCTTCACGATCGGCAGCGACCTGGCCATCACCGACAGCCGCGCGCGCCGGGCCGGCATCGCCAGCACCGACGTGCTCACGAGCAACGGCGTCATCCACGTGATCGACCGCGTCATCCTGCCGCTGCCGGCCGAGACGATCGTGCAGACGGCGCAGAGCCTGCCGCAGTTCAGCATCCTGGTCGAGGCGGTGATCGCGGCCAATCTGCAGGGCGCGCTGTCCGGCACCGGCCCGCTGACCGTGTTCGCA
>JBIJAP010000217.1:0-6083 GCA_044345715.1 Rubrivivax sp. | reverse complement strand
GACAACGCCGGCAACATCGCCCTGCTGCAGCGGGCCGAGGACGCCGGGCTGCTGCCCGCCGGCGTGGGCCGCGCTGCGGCCGACGCCTACCGCGAACTGCGCCGTGCCCAGCACCGCGCCCGGCTGGACGAGCGGCCGACGCAGTTCGAGGGCGTTGCCGCCGCCGCCCTGGCCCCGCAGGCCGCGGCGGTGCTGGCTTTGTGGCACGCGGTGTTTGGCTGAGCGCGCACCCGTTCGCGCTGAGTTTGTCGAAGCGCCGGTGATGCACATCCCCGTTCGCGCTGAGCTTGTCGAAGCGCTGGCGGTGCACACCTCCGTTCGCGCTGAGCCTGTCGAAGCGCTGGTGGTACACGCACCCGCTCGCGCTGAGCCTGTCGAAGCGCTGATGGTGCACAGACAGGGCTTCGACAAGCTCAGCCCGAACGGCTGTGGAGGCTTCGACAAGCTCAGCCCGAACGGTTGTGGAGACTTCGACCCGCACGGTGGGCAGGCCCTGACCGCCCCATGAGGCCCACGCGCGCATGGCTGGCCTTGGCCGCGGTGATGCTCGCCGGCAGCCTGCTGGCCTGGCCGCTGCCGGCCGCTTTGCTCGACTGGCAGCCCGAACGCGCCTTCCGCGAGCCCTGGCGTGCCTTCACTGCCGCCTTCGTCCACTGGAGCGAAAGCCACCTCGTCGCCAACCTGTTGGGCGCCGTGCTCCTGGCCGCCCTCGGCTGGACCGCACGCTTGCCTACCGCGGCAGCGGCCGCCTGGCTCGCCGCCTGGCCGCTGCTGCACCTGGGCCTCTTGCTGCGCCCCGCGCTGGCGCACTACGGCGGGCTCTCGGGCGTGCTGCATGCCGGCGTGGCCGTGGCCACGCTGTGGCTCGTGGTGCAGGCCCGCGGCGCGCGGCGCGCCGTGGGCGCCATGGTGGCGCTCGGCCTCGTGGCCAAGGTGGCGCTCGAACACCCCTTCGGCGATCTGCTGCAAACCGCCGCCGGCATGGACATCGCCGTGGCCCCGATCGCCCACGCCACCGGCGTGATCGCGGGTTTCGCCTGCGCCGGCGCGGTGCTGGCCTGGCACCAGAATCGCGCCCGATGAACGCGCCCCGCAAGACCTCGCTCGATGCCATTGCCTTGGTCACGCTGGTGAGCTGCTGCGCGATCTGGGGGCTCAGCCAGGTCGCGGCCAAGGTCTCGCTGGCCGAGGTGCCGCCGCTGCTGCAAAGCGGCGTGCGCTCGGTGGGCGCGGCGCTGCTGCTGTTGGCCTGGGCGCGCTGGCGCGGGCTGGTGATCTTCAAGCGCGATGGCACCGCGGGGCCCGGGCTCGTGGCCGGCGTGCTGTTTGCGATCGAGTTCGCCTGCCTCTTCGTCGGCCTGCAGTACACCAGCGCCTCGCGCATGGCGGTGTTCCTGTACCTCGCGCCGTTTGTCGTGGCGCTGGGCATGCCCTTGATCTCGCGCCAGGAGCGGCTGGCGCCGGCGCAGTGGGCGGGGCTGGTGGTGGCCTTTGGCGGCGTGGTGTGGGCCTTCGCCGAAGGCTTTGCGGCGCCGTCGGCCGGGCCGAAGCAGTGGATCGGCGACGCTCTCGGCATCGCTGCCGCCGTGCTCTGGGGCGCCACGACGCTGGTGCTGCGCGCCACCCGGCTGGCCACCGCGCTGCCCGAGAAGACGCTGCTGTACCAGCTGGTGGTGTCGGGCCTGGCGCTCAGCGCCGCTTCGGTGGCCACGGGCGAGGTGATGCCGACGACGCTGAGCGCGACGGTGGCCTGGGCGATGCTGTTCCAGATCGCCGTCGTCACCTTCGCCAGCTATCTGGCGTGGTTCTGGCTGGTGCGCCACTACGTCGCCACCAAGGTGGCGGCCTTCACGCTGCTGACGCCGGTGTTCGGGCTGCTGGCCGGCGTGGGCTTGCTGGGCGAACCGCTGACGCCGCGCCTGGTGGTGGCGCTGCTGGCGGTGTGCGCCGGCATCTGGCTCGTCAACCGCGCGACAGCCCCGAAGCCGGCCTCTGCCTAGACTGCCGCCCTGCCGATCAACTACCCCGGAGACGACCCGATGATCACGCTGTGCGGCATGACGCTGTCGAACTACTACAACAAGGTGAAGCTCGTTCTGCTGGAGAAGAACCTGCCGTTCACCGAGGAGCTGGTGAGCACACGCTCCAAGGACGAGGCCGTGCTGGCCGCCACGCCGCTCGGCAAGATCCCGTTCGTGCGCCTGGCCGACGGCAGCGCGCTTTGCGAGAGCCAGGTGATCTGCGACTACCTGGAAGCGCTGGCCCCCACGCCGCCGCTGGTGCCCGCCGACGCGCTGGCCGCCGCCAAGGTGCGCGAGCTCTGCGCCTTCATGGAGCTGTACGTGGAACTGGTGGGCCGCGAGCTGTATGCGCAGGCCTTCTTCGGCGGCAGCCTCGACGAGGCCGCGCAGGCCCGCGTGAAGAAGCAGCTGCAGCGCAACCTCGACGCGCTCAAGCGCCTGGCCCGCTTCGCCCCCTATGCCGCAGGGCCTGAGTTCACGGTGGCCGATTGCGCCGCCTACGCGACACTGCCCACGGTGGCACAGGCGACCAAGGCCGTGCTGGGTGAAGACCTCGTGGCCGCCGCCGGCATCGACTGGAAGGCGCACCTCAAGCTCATCGGCACGCGGGCTTCGGTGCAGCGCGTGAACGCCGACCGCAAGCGCGACCAGGAAGCCGCGGCTGCCGCCGCAGCGGCGGCCCGCTCAGGCGGCTGAGGGCGCCGCGGCGTTGCCCGCGGCCGCGTGCCGCGCGGCCACCTTCGCGGCCATTTCCTTGCGGAAGCGGTTGAGCTCCTGCACGCTGACGAAGCTGCGCTCCATCAGCAGGCTCAGGTTGTGCAGGATGCGCTCGACGACCTTGGTCTCCCAGGCGGCGTCGAACTGGATCTGCTTGTCGAGCCACTGCTCGAGCCATTGCGGATCGGGCAGGCGGCTCTGGATGGTGTCGCGCGGGAAGAGGCGCGCGTTCACGTGCAGGTTGGTCGGGTGCAGCGCCTGCGCGGTGCGCCGCGCACTGGCCATCAGCACGCCCACCTTGGCAAACGCGGCCTTGGCCTCGTCACCGAAGCGGTTCATCGCGCGCTTCATGTAACGCAGGTAGGCGCCGCCGTGGCGGGCTTCGTCGCGCGCCAGGGTTTCGTAGATGGCCTTGATCACGGGCTCGCTGTGCCATTCGGCGGCGCGGCGGTACCAGTGGTTGAGGCGGATCTCGCCGCAGAAGTGCAGCATCAGCGTTTCCAGGGCCGGGGCCGGGTCGAACTCGAAGCGCACCGCATGCAGCTCTTCTTCGGTGGGCACCAGATCGGGCCGGAAGCGGCGCAGGTACTCCATCAGCACCAGGCTGTGCTTCTGCTCCTCGAAGAACCACACGCTCATGAAGGCGCTGAAGTCGCTGTCTTCGCGGTTGTCGCGCAGGAACATCTCCGTCGCGGGCAGCGCAGCCCACTCGGTGATGGCGTTCATCTTGATGGTCTGCGCCTGCTCCTCAGAGAGCTGGCTCGCGTCGAAGCTGGCCCACGGGATGTCGGTGTCCATGTTCCACCGGACGGCCTCGAGCTGCTTGAAGAGTTCGGGATAGAGCATCGTGAAAGCCGTATAGGGAACCGCGTCGACTGCAGATCGCCCCATTCTAGGGACGTGAACTGCAGCAGGGTAGGCGGGCGTCAGCCGACCCCAGCCTGCATCAGGTTGGCTCGCGCAGGCGGCGCAGCGCCTGGGGCACGTCGGCCAGGCTGGGGAAGGCCTGCACGCCCACCACCGGCCGGCGCACGAGCACCGGCGCGCTGCCACCGGCCCACAGCCGCACCTCGGGTGGCAGCTTGGCGCGCAACTCGGTCAGGCCGTCGGCGATCTGGTTCGGGTTCATGCAGCCCGTGAAGCTGAGCGCCACGACCTCGCAGCGCATGGCGGCCGCCGCCCGCACGATGTCCCAGGGCGGCGTCTGCGTGCCCAGGCCGATGCAGTGGCAGCCTTCGAGCGCCAGTATGGCTTCTGCCATCAGCAGGCCCAGGCCGTGCGGCTCGCCCGGGAAGGTGGTGAGCAGGATGCGCGGTGCGTCGGCGCTGGCCGGCTCGGGCACGCTGGCGATGGCCGAGCGCAGCACCGCCTGCAAGGTCTCGGTGTAGAGGTGCTCCTCGAACACCTCGAGCTGGCCGCGCACCCAGGCATCGCCGACGGCGGCGTTGAGCGGCCCGACGACATCGGTCACGAAACGGGCCACGCCCACGCGCGACAGCAGCCGCGTCAGCTGGCGGCGCAACGCCGGCAGGTCGTGGGCGCGGATGAGATCGAGATGCTCGCGCAACTCGTCGGCCGCGGGCAGACTGTCGGGCGTGGCAGGTTCGAAGGCCGCGTCGCCAAGTTGCTGCAACTGCTCGGGCGACAGTGGCACGATGCGCCCCGGGCGGTGGCCGGCGTCGAGCAGGCGCTTCACGAGGCGAAGCTTCTCGACCTCGGCCAGGGTGTAGGCACGCTCGCCGAGGCTGTCGCGCCCGGGTTGCGGAAAGCCATAGCGCCGCTCCCAGACGCGCAGCGTGTCCTTGCTCAGGCCGGTGTCACGCTCGACAGCGGCAATCGACAAGGTGATGGCAGACGAAGGAGAACGATCGTTCACTAGGCTTCCAGCAATGCACCCCAAGACCCGGGTTCGGTGGCGCGCGTCCTGGACAAATTCGCCAGTTTCGCTGTCTATGGCCCGATTAGCCTGGGCCTTGTCTTGCTTTGATCAAGACAAGCGCGCGGCCGGATCATGAGTCCTCGGGCGCCTGTCGGGCAAGCGAGGGTTTGCACAATGGGCCGTTTGCGGCCAGAATACCCATCGGTCATCAAATGACTGTACAGTTCAAAACATCGAAGTCACGGTCGAGTCACCGAAAGACGCCCATGCCACATCGTTCGCCGCCCCCTCGTTTGGCCTGCCTTGCAGCAGGCACCCAGAATCGCGCGGGCGGCGCTGTAAATCTTTACGTCGCACCCCGACGCAGCGTGGAACTTCGGCGTGAACGGCTTGTCAGACACCTCACGCTGGCGGTGAGACCCCGTCAGCCGAATGCGGTTTCTCTGTCGTGCGGCCGACCGGCTTTTCCGGTTGAAATCCCCGGGTGGTTCTCCTCCTCCTCCCTCCCTCCCTCGTTCGCTCGGGGGCGCCGCACGACAGCTTTCTTCCCCGTCACTGACGGCGGTCGCGCATGAGGCGCGTCGCTGTCGTCGGCTCCGGCATCGCCGGCCTCGGGGTAGCCCACGCGCTGGCGTGCGACACCCAGAGCCCCACCCACGTGACGCTGTTTGAGGCCGGCTCGCACTTCGGCGGGCATGCGCACACGGTGGATGTCACGCTCAACGGCATCACGCATGGCGTCGACACCGGCTTTCTGGTGTTCAACGAGCGCACCTACCCGCACCTGATCCGCCTGTTCGCTGATCTCGGCGTGAAGACGGCGCCTTCGGACATGTCGTTTTCGGTGCAGGCGCGCCAGGACCGCCTCGAATGGAGCGGCAGCAACCTCACGACCGTGTTCGCGCAGGCCACCAATCTGGTGCGCCCGCGCTTTCTGGCCATGCTGGCCGACCTGCTGCGCTTCAACCGCCTGACGACTGCCATCGCCCAGCGCAACGAAGATGCCGAGCTGCAGGAGCCCATCGGCGACTTCCTCGACCGCGAGCGTTTCGGCCGCGCCTTCCGCGACTGGTACTTCCTGCCGATGATCGGCTGCATCTGGAGCTGCCCCACCGACCAGATGCTGCGCTTTCCGATCGGCACGATGATCCGCTTCTGCCACAACCACGGCCTCATCCAAGTGGCGAACCGCCCGCAGTGGCACACCGTGGCCGGCGGCTCGCGCCACTACGTGCAGCGCATGCTGGTCGACCTGCCCGATGCGCGCCTGAACACCCCCGTGCGACAGATCCGGCGGCTGCCGCCGGGCAGCGGCGCCGCCGGTGTCACCGTGAGCACCGACCACGGCAACGAGCGCTACGACGAGGTCGTGCTCGCCAGCCACAGCGACCAGAGCCTGGCGCTGCTGGCCGACGCCACGGACGACGAGCAGCGCGTGCTCGGCGCCATCCGCTACCACCCCAACC
>JBIJAP010000011.1:0-20493 GCA_044345715.1 Rubrivivax sp. | reverse complement strand
AAGACCCTGGAGTTGGCGCCCAGGCGTTGAACGAACCGGGCCCGCGGACGTGGGCGCCGGGGCATTCAGGAGTCTCCAGACTTCAGCGCCTCGGCCGAGGCGGCGACCTTGGCGACGAGCTCGGCGCGAAGCCGCTTGAGCCGCTCGCGCGGATCTTCGCGGGCGCCGGCCTCCTCGAGCTTCATCTCGGCGATGAAGCGGCTGGGCACGCCGGCCACGGTGTCGCGGCCCTTCTTGCGGCGCATCAGCGTGCTCACGGTGAGCGTGAGGCGCGCACGCGTGATGCCCACGTACATCAGGCGGCGCTCTTCTTCCAGGCGCTCGGGCGTCATGTCTTCGTCGCCGCTGCGGAAGGGCAGCAGGCCCTCGTTCACGCCCGCCAGCACCACGTGCGGCCACTCCAGGCCCTTGGCGGCGTGCAGCGTCGAGAGGGTGATCACGTCCTGCTCGGTGTCGCGCTCGGCCAGGCTGATGATGATGCTGATGGTCTGCGCCACCTGCAGCACGGTCTGGCGCTCGGTCTCTTCCACCGTGCCGCCGTCGTTGCGGATCTCGCCGCCGCAGCGCCGCGCGATCCAGTCGACGAAGTCGAGCACGTTGGTCCAGCGCGTGGCGGCGAGCTTCTCGCTGTCTTCGCTGTCGTACAGGTGCTGCTCGTAGCCGATGTCCTTGAGCCAGCCCATCAGCAGGGCCTTGGCGTCCTCGGCCCCCGTGGTGTGCGCGGCGCGGTGCTGCAGCTCGTTCACCTCGCGGCCGAACTCGTGCAGCGCGTCCACCGCCTTGCCCTTGAGCACCGTGGGCAGCGTGGGGCTGAACAGCGCCTCGAACAGGCTCACCTTCCACTTGGCGGCGAACTCGCCCAAGCTGCCCAGCGTGGTGTGGCCGATGCCGCGCTTGGGCGTGGTCACGGCGCGCAGGAAGGCGGGGTCGTCGTCCTGGTTGACGAGCAGGCGCAGCCAGCCGCAGAGATCCTTGATCTCGGCGCGGTCGAAGAAGCTCTGTCCGCCACTCACTTTGTAGGGCAGCTGCGCGGCCCGGAGCTTCTGCTCGAACACACGCGCCTGGTGGTTGGCGCGGTAGAGGATGGCGAAGTCCTGCAGCTTGGCCGTGGTCCCGTCGCCGGCCTGCCCGGCGCGCAGCGACTGGATGCGCGCCACCGCGCGCTCGGCCTCATGCTCCTCGTTGTCGCACTGCACCACGCGCACCGGCTCGCCGTCGCCGAGATCGCTCCAGAGCTTCTTCTCGTAGATCTTCGGATTGGCCGCGATCAGCGCGTTGGCCGCGGCCAGGATGCGGCCGGTGCTGCGGTAGTTCTGCTCCAGCGGAATCACCGTGAGCTGCGGGAACTCCTGCGGCAGGCGCTTGAGGTTGTCGATGGTCGCGCCACGCCAGCCATAGATGCTCTGGTCGTCGTCGCCCACCGCCGTGAACAAGGCCTTGTCGCCGACCAGCGCCTTCATCAGCTCGTACTGCACGGCGTTGGTGTCCTGGTACTCGTCCACCAGCACGTGGCCGAACTGCGCCTGCCAGCGTTGGCGCTCGTCGGCGTCGCGCTGCAGCAGTGCCAGCGGCAGGCCGATCAGGTCGTCGAAGTCCACCGCCTGGTAGGCGGTGAGCCGCTCCTGGAAGTGGCGCATCACGCGGGCGGCCACGCGCTCGTCGTCGTCCTGCGCGGCGGCTTCGGCGGCCTCGGCATTCAGGCCTTGGTTCTTCCAGAGGCTGATGGTCCACTGCCAGCGGCGGGCGAGCGCGGCGTCGGTGGTGCCGCCGGCGTCGCGCAGCACGCTGAGTACGTCGTCGCTGTCGAGGATGCTGAAGTTCTCCTTCAGGCCGACCTTTTCGCCGCTTTCGCGCAGCATGCGCACCCCCAGCGAGTGGAAGGTGCTGATGGCGAGGTCTTTGGCCGCGCGCGGGCCCACCAGGGCCTTGGCGCGCTCGCGCATCTCGGCCGCGGCCTTGTTGGTGAAGGTGATGGCCGCGATCTGCTTCGGCGCCAGGCCACTTTGCAGCAACCGGGCGATCTTGTGCACGATGACGCGCGTCTTGCCCGATCCAGCGCCGGCCAGCACCAGGCAGGGCCCACCGAGGTGATGCACCGCCTGCATCTGGGCGTTGTTGAGCGAGACGGGCGGTGCGGCAGGGGCGTTCAAGGGAGCGAGGGTCGGCAGGGGCGGCGGATCATAGCCAGCGGTCGGGCCACCGAGCCGGTTCGCGCCAACTCCCGCGCGGGCTGAGCTTGTCGAAGCACCCCGCAGGCACTTCGACAGGCTCAGTGCGAACGGATTCGGAGGCAGGGCAAGAGCGCGGTCTTGAGGGCGCGCCAGCCCTGCACCGCCTGCGCCCATCTCCCGTTCTGCGCCCACCTCCCGTACTGCGCCCACCTCCCGTTCGGGCTGAGCCTGTCGAAGCCCCCGCGCACGCTTCGACGGGCTCAGACGGCGCTGAAGCGCGCCAGGATCTGTGCATGGCGCTGGGGCCAGGCGGCCAAGGCCGCGCCGTCGCCCTCGAAGGCCTTGCGCAGGAAGGCCATAGCCAGCTCCTGCGTCGCCCGCTTGGCCGGCAGGTTGAGCGCACCGCCGGTGCCGACGCGGTCGGTGAACATGCTGTGCGAGCCGCCCTCGAACACCGCCAGCCACTTGCGTGCGCTGCCCGTGGCCTCGAAGACCTGCAGCCGGTCTTCGAAGCCGCTCCAGTAGCCGGGGATGCGGATGACGTCGTCGGTGCAGGTGACGTGCAGCGTGGGCACCGTCACCGTCTCGAGGATGCGGCGCGGATCGGCCTCGCCGTAGAAGGGCGGCGCGCTCATCAGGATGGCGGCGCTGACGCGTTCGTCGCGCAGCGGCAGCGGCATGCCGGCCTGCTGCACGCGTGCGCCGGCTACCAGCAGCGTGGTGTTGGCGCCGTAGCTGTGGCCGGCGGCCACGATGCGCGCGGGGTTGATACGGTCGCCGAACTCGCCTTGCAGCAGCGTGTCGAGCGCGAAGCGGAAGTCGTGCGCGCGGGCCAGTGCCTCGTCGGCCTGCGCCGCGCTTTGCAGGCGGCCGACCAACGACCAAGGGCTGCCGCCCCACAGCGTGCGGTCGCTGCCCACGTGCTGCAGGTGCAGGCTGGCGATGCCTTGTGCGGCCACGTGCCGGCCGAGCCAGCTGTAGCCGCGGCGCGAGCCGCCGATGCCGTGCGAAAACACGATCAGCGGCACGCGCTCCGCCTGCGCGGCCAGCTGCGGCAGGTACAGCCGCACCGGCACCGGGCGCTGGCGGGCGGGGTCGACCCAGTCGAGGTCGAGCGTCTCGAAGCCGCCCTCGGCGCGCAGCCGCCAGGGCGTGGCCAGCGCCAGCGCCGCGGCGCCCTGCAACCACAGGCGGCGCTTCATGACAGACGCTCCGCAGGCGCCGCCGGCACGGCCGGCTTGCCCCGCCGCAGCAGCCGCTGCAGCGCCGCGATGCCGTCGTCGACGTAGGTGAACAGCACCGGAATCACCAGCAGGCTGAGGAAGGTGCTGGTGATGAGACCGCCGATCACGACGATGGCCATCGGGCTGCGGAAGCTCGGGTCGGTTCCCAGGCCGATGGCGATGGGCAGCATGCCTGCGCCCATGGCGATGGTCGTCATCACGATCGGTCGCGCGCGCTTGTGGCAGGCGTCGAGGATGGCCTCGAAGCGCGGCATGCCGTGGTCGCGCCGCGCCATGATCACGTAGTCGATCAGCAGGATCGAGTTCTTCGTCGCGATGCCCATCAGCATGATCAGGCCGATCATGCTGGGCATCGAGATGTCGGTCTGCGTGATGAAGAGCGCCAGGAACGCGCCCGGGATCGACAGCACCAGCGCACCCAGGATGGTGGCCGGCTGCACGAAGTCCTTGAACAGCAGCACGAGCACGATGTAGATGCACAGCACGCCCGTGAGCATGGCCAGGCCGAAGCTGGTGAACAGCTCGCCCATGGCCTCGGCGTCGCCGATCTCGGTCTGGATCACGCCGGCCGGCAGGCTCTGCAGGCTGGGCAGCGCCAGGGCCGCGGTCTTGACGGCGCCCAGCGGCTGCTGGTTCAGCTCGATCTCGAAGTTCACGTTGCGCTGGCGGTTGTAGCGGTCGATGGCCGCCGGGCCGCTGCCGAGCTCCAGCGTGGCGACGTTGCCCAGCATCACCGGGCCGTGCGTGCCGGGCACCGGCAGGCGTGCCAGCAGTGCCAGGTCGGTGCGCGCCTCGGCGGGCAGGCGCACGACGATGGGCACCTGGCGCTGGCTCAGGTTGAGCTTGGGCAGGCTCTGGTCGTAGTCGCCTGCGGTGGCGATGCGCAGCGTCTCGGCGATGGCGGCGCTCGTCACGCCCAGGTCGGCCGCCTTGGCGCTGTCGGGCCGCACGATGAGCTCGGGCCGCACGAGGCTGGAGGAGCTTGTCACCGCGCCGATGCCGGGCAGCGTGCGCAGTTCCTTCTCCACCAGCGCGTCGTGCTGCTGCAGCACGTTGCCGTCGGCGCCGGCCAGCACCAGCACGTACTTCTCGGCGCTGGCGCCGAAGCCCACCTTCACGCGCGCACCCGGCAGCTCGGCCAGCAGCGTGCGCAGCTCGGCCTCGATGTCCTGCTTGCTCGTCTTGTGGCCGAAGAACGGGCTGCGCTCGCTGCGGTGCGTCAGGTTCAGCGTCAGCGTGGCCTTGGTCACCTCGGGCAGGCCGCTGCCAGGCGTGAAGGTGTCGGCGCCGGTGCTGCCGCCACCCACGGCCGTGTAGACCAGCTTCACGTGCGGGTTCTTCTGCACCAGCACGCGCGCCTGCTCGGCCGCGGCCAGCGTCTGAGCGTAGGTGCTGCCGGGCGGCAGTGTCACCGTCACCTGGGTCTGGTTGATGTCGTCGGGTGGAATGAAGCCGGTGCCCAGCAGCGGCACTAGGCCCAGACTGCCGACGCAGAAGGCGGCGGCCGCGAACATGGTCGCCACGCGGTGCTTCAGGCACCACGCCGCCCAGCCCATGTAGCGCTTCATCCAGCCGGCCTCGACCTCCTCGTCCTTGGGCGGCTTCAGGATGTAGGCCGCCATCATCGGCGTGAGCATGCGCGCCACCACGAGGCTGAAGAACACCGCAATCGCCGCCGTCCAGCCGAACTGCACGAAGAACTTGCCCGGCACACCGGCCATGAAGGCCGTCGGCAGAAACACCGCGATCAAGGTAAAGGTGGTGGCGATCACCGCTAGGCCGATCTCGTCGGCCGCTTCCATCGCCGCCTGGTAGGGCGTCTTGCCCATGCGCAGGTGGCGCATGATGTTCTCGATCTCGACGATGGCGTCGTCGACCAGGATGCCCACCACCAGGCTCATGCTCAGCAGCGTGACGATGTTGAGCGTGAAGCCGAAGGTGAAGTGCATCACCGCGAAGGCCGGGATGATGGACAGCGGCAGTGCGGTGGCGGCCACCAGCGTGGCGCGCCAGTCGCGCAGGAAGAACCACACCACCACCACCGCCAACACGGCGCCTTCTAGGAGCAGGATCATGCTGCCGTGGAAGTTCTCGACCGTGGGCTCGACGAAGTTGAAGGCCTCGGTGATGACGATGTCCGGGTGCTCGGCGCGCAGCTTCTCCAGGCCCGCGCGCACGCCGTCGGCGACGTCGGTCTCGCCGGCGCCGCGGCTGCGCTGGATCTCGAAGGCCACCGCCGGCTTGCCGTTGATCAGCGCGCCGCTGCGCACTTCGGCCACGGTGTCGGTGACGGTGGCCAACTGGTCCAGGCGCACACGCCGGCCGTCGGGCAGCGCCAGCTCCAGGCGCGCCAGCTGCTCGGCGCTCTGCACCGTGGCGATGGTGCGCACGCTCTGCTCGATGCCGCCCACGTCGGCGCGGCCCCCGGGTGCGTCGGCCTGCACGGCGCGCAGCTGGCGGCTGATGTCGGCCGCGCCAACGCCTAGCGACAGCAGCTTGCCCGGGTCGAGCTCCACGCGCACCTCGCGC
This sequence comes from Rubrivivax sp., assembly GCA_044345715.1. Lineage (GTDB taxonomy): Bacteria > Pseudomonadota > Gammaproteobacteria > Burkholderiales > Burkholderiaceae_C > Rubrivivax. The sequence continues at coordinate 14,549 of JBIJAP010000011.1, read as the reverse complement.
GTGACGCCGCCAACGCGGTTGACGGCGCCCACGCCGCGCACCGACAGCATGGCCTTCTTCACGTCGTTGTCGACGAACCAGGACAGCGCTTCGTCGTCCATGCGGCTGGAGGCCACGGTGTAGGTGAGGATGGGCGCGCCGGCCAGGTCGAGCTTGGTGACGACGGGGTCACGCAATTCGGCCGGCAGGTCGGCGCGCACGCCGCTGACGGCACTGCGCACGTCGTCCAGCGCCTCCTGCGTGGGCTTCTCGAGGCGGAACTCCACCGTGACGATGGCCACGCCATCCTGCACCTTGGTGTAGATGTTCTTCACGCCCGTCAGCGAGGCGACGGCGTTCTCGAGCTTGCGCGCGACCTCGGTCTCCATCTGCGCCGGCGCGGTGCCGGGCAGGCTGGCGGTGATGTTGATCGTCGGCAGGTCGATGTCGGGGAACTGCTGGATCTTCATCTGCTGGAAGCCCAGCAGGCCGGCCAGCGTGAGCATCACGAACAGCATCACGGCCGGGATCGGGTTCTTGATGCACCAGGAAGAAACGTTCATGGGTGGGCTCCGCCGTCGTTCTTTCGTGGGCTGTTCACTTCGTGGCCGCGGCCTTGAGGGCCGGGGCGGCGTCGACCACGCGCACGGTGTCCCCGTCGGCCAGGAAGCCGCCGCCGCTGGCCACGACGCGGGCCTTCTCGTCCAGGCCCTGGAGGATCTCGACGCGGTCGCCACTGCGGCGGCCTGTGCTCACCTTGCCTTGCGACACGCGGCCGTCGGCCGCCACGGTGAAGACGTAGCTGAAGCCGTCGCGCAGCAGCACGGCGGTCTGCGGCAGCGTGAGCGCGGTGCTGCTGCCGGTGGCGAACTCGCCACGCGCGAACATGCCGGCCTTCAGGCGGCCGGCGGTGTCGGGCAGGTCGACGTAGACAAGGGCGTTGCGCGTGGCCGCGTCGACGGTGGGCGCCACCATGCGCACGGTGCCCGTGACAGCGGCGCCGCCGCCGTTGACGGTGACCTTCTGGCCCGGTTTGATCTGCGCCAGCTCGGTGGCGGCGACCTCGCCGCGCCACTCGAGGCGGCTTTGCCGGATCAGGCGGAACAGCTCGCTGCCGGCCGGCACCACGGCGCCCACGGTGGCGCTGCGCGCGCTGATGACGCCGCTGTCGGGCGCCAGCACCTGGGCCTGTTGCAGCCGCAGCTGCTGGACCTGCTGCGCCGCCTTCACGGCCTCGAGCCGGGCCTGCGCGGTACGTTCGGCGGTGAGCAGTTGCGCCACTTGCTGCGCGCTCAAGGCGCCACTGGGCTGCAGATCGCGGGCGCGCTGCGCATTGGCGGCGGCCTCGGCCAGCATGGCCTCGGCTTCGGCCACGGCGGCGCGGCTCTGCGCGAGATCGGCGTTCACCATCTGGCTGTCGAAGGTGGCCAGCACCTGGCCCTTGCGCACGATGTCGCCGACGTTCACCCGCACCTCGGCCAAGCGCATGCCGTTGGCCTCGGCGCCCACGATGGCCTCCTGCCAGGGCGCGACGTTGCCGTTGGCGGCCACGCCGGTGGCCACGGTGGCGCGCAGCGGCGTCGTCACGGTCACCGTGAGCGCGGGGCGGGGCGCGGTGGCGGCCGGGGCCTTGTCGTCGGCCGCGTGCACCAGCAGGGTCACGGCGGCGCCACCGGTCAGCAGCACGGTGGCCACGGCCAGGGCGATCGGCTTCTTCAGGATTGAGACGTTCATGAGCGGTTCCATCGAGATGGGCAATTCAGGGGTTCGGTGCGAGGGGCGCGGCCGGGGCGGTTTGGCGGGCCGTCACGGCGTCGGCCGGGGTCCAGCCGCCGCCGAGGCCGCGGTACAGCGCGATCCAGGCGCTGGCGCGCTCGCGCTGCAGTTCGATCAGCGCGCTGCGTGCCTGCACGGCGTTGCGGCGCGCCGCTTCCAGGTCGAGCAGGCTGGCCAGGCCGCCGCGCTGGCGCGCCGCAGTGGCGTTGAGCGAGGCTTCGAAATCAGCGGCGGCACCGAGCACATCGCGCTCGCGCTCGGCCGTGGCGTCGAGCGTCACGAGCGCCGTTTCCACTTCGCGCAGCGCGCGCCGCGCCGAGGCCTGCAGCTGCGCCACGGCGTCGTCGTAGGCGGCTTCTGATGCGGCGGTGGCGGCGCGGCGGCTGCCGCGGTCGAAGAGCGGCAGGCTCACCACCAGCGGGCCCAGCGACCAGGTGTTGCCGTTGCTGCTGATGCCGGCGCTGCGCACCGAGGCAAGCGCCAGCGAGCCGCTGAGCGAGACGCGCGGCAGTTCGTCGGCGCGCGTGGCGGCCACGTCGGCGGCGGCGGCCTGCACGGCGGCGCTGGCTGCGGCGAGGTCGGGCCGCTGCGCCAGCAGTTGGGCCGGCAAGCCGGCCGGCGCCAGCGCCGGGGCCGAAGGCAGCCGCGCGCGGCCAGCGGCCAGCTGCGTGCGCAAGGCAGGCTCGGCACGGTCGGTGAGCTCCACCAGGCCCTTCACCAGCGTGTCGCACTGCGCCTGCTGGGCCCGCGCCTGGCTGCGCGCCTGGGCCGCGCCGGCGCGGGCCAGTGCGGCATCGGCCGGGGCGGTGAAGCCGGCACGCGCCGACTGGTCGGTGAGGCGGGCGCTTTCGTCTCGCGACTCGGCATCGGCTCGCGTCTGCGCCAGCTGGGCCTCGCAGGCGCGCAGGCTGACGTAGGCGGTGGCCACGTCGGCCGCGAGCGACACCCGCGCCTCGTGCCAGCCGGCCTCGGCACCGCGCAGGCGCTGCACGCTGGCGCGGCCGGCTGCCGCCACGCCACCGAACAGATCGAGTTCCCACGAGGCCTGCAGGCCCAGGCTGGTGCTGGTGCTGGTGGGTGTGTCGGGCACGTTGCGGCCTTGCAGCACGCTGCCCACCGCATCGAGCCGGGGCACGGCCTGCGCCACGCTGGCCACCACGGCAGCCCGTGCCGCCGCGATGCGCGCCTGGGCCGAAGCCAGCGTGGGGCTGGCCGCCTGCGCGGCGGCGATGAGCTCGGGCAGCAGCGGGTCGTTGAACTGGCTCCACCAGCGCGCCAGGTCTTCGCTGCGGCCGCCATGCGGCAACGGCGCTTGCCAGGCGCTGGCGACGGCCACCGGCGGCGCGCCGGCGCGATCAGGGGCGTTGGGGGTCGCGCAGCCGGCCAAGGTGGCGGCGGCCAGCAGCGTGGGCCACAGGGTTCGGTTCATGTGGGGTTCCGTTCGGGAGAGGGCCGTTCGGGAGACGGCGACAGCACCACGCCGCGGTGCGCGGCCTCGGCCTGCACCATGGCCAGCGCGGCACGCACGAGCGTGTCGTGCCAGCGGTCAATGGCGCCGGGGCTGGTGTTCACGCCCGGCACCAGGGCCTCGTTGATGTCCAGGCCCACGTGCAACTGCACGCCCAGGCCTTCGATGCAGATGGCGAGCCGCTGCAGTTCGGCGTCCGCCCCGGCCAGGCCGAGGTGGCGCACCAGCAGCGCCACCAGCGCGTCGTGCAGCGGCTGGATGCTGCAGGCAAGGCCGTTGTCGATGAGGCCGGTGCTCTCGAGCATCTCGCGCATGTGCAGCTTGGTGCACAGGCGCGCCTCGTCGCCGTGGCGCAGCGGCTCCAGGAAGCCGGCGTAGAAGCCGGCCAGCGCGTCGCGCAGCGGCAGGGCGGCGTCGGTGAAGCGCGCCAGGTCCTCGGTGGGATCCATCGGCTCCAGGAAGGCTGCGCGGTACAGGCCGGCCTTGTCGCCGAAGTAGTAACTGATGCCGGCGACGTTGACCTGCGCGGCCTCGGCCAGCTCGCGCGTCGAGGTCTTGGAAAAGCCCTGCAGCGCGAACAGCCGGATGGCCGCCATCAGCAGCCGGCTGCGGGCGTCTGCGGCGTCGGGGACTCCGGGCGGAACGGCGGCGCGAGGAGAGTGGTCGGGTGGATTCACGCCGCGGACTCTAATTCATCAATCAAACGTTTGTTTCAAACACCCGTTTGACACCAGGGAGAACCCTGTTCTGGCTAGAACAGTTCGGCGTCGCTGTTGTCCGGGCTGGCCTCGGCCAGGAGCCCGCGGGCCACCAGATCGGCGTGGTGCGCCACCTGGTCGCGGCCGTTCTGCTTGGCCCAGTAGACGGCCTTGTCCGCGCGCTCGAAGGCGGCCGAAGGGGTGTCTTCGGGGCGCAGCGAGGTGAAGCCCACGCTCACCGTGATGCGGCCTACCCGCGGGAACGCATAGTCCGAGACGTTGGTGCGCAGCCGCTCGAAGGCGCTGGCGGCGTCGGCCTCGCTGCCGCAGCGCATCAGCACCACAAACTCCTCGCCGCCAAAGCGGAACAGGTGGTCGAGGAAGCGGAAGGTGGAGCGCATCAGGCGCGACAGCAGCAGCAGTACCTCGTCGCCGATCAGGTGGCCGTGGCCGTCATTCACGCGCTTGAAGTGGTCGATGTCGATCACCCCGAGCCAGGCGCTGCCGTGGCCGCGGGCATGCAGCGCAATTCGGCGGCTGTCGCCGTGCGGTGAGGTGGCCGACAGCGACGGGGGTGCCGGCGGCGCCGGCGCGCCCCCCACCAGCCGCAGGAAGCTCTCGTCGAAGGTCTTGCGGTTGAGCAAGCCGGTGAGCGTGTCGCGCTCGCTGTAGTCGAGCAGGGCCTGGAAGTTGCGGAAGATGCGAAGGATGCTGCAGGCCAGGCGCACCTCTTCTGGCCGCAGCAGCAAGTCGGTGTGCAGTTCGAGCACGCCGATGACCTCGAACTCGTTGGCCAGCGGGAAGTAGGCCCGCGCCGGCTTTCCATCGACCGTGAAGGCCTCCTGCCGATGCAGGCACTGGGCGCGATCGGCGTCGACATCGATCGCCGGGTAGGTAGACAGGTCGGCCCACAAGGAATCACTCTGCGCCGAGACGTCACCATCGGCGAGCCGGGCGCGTGTGATCCAGCGGCGGTCGGTGCCTTCGCCGACGACGCGGTAGATGGCGGCCGAGCGAGGACGCATCAGGTCGCGCAGAGCGCTGACCAGGCTGACATCGAGCACGTCGCGGTCGCGCAGGCCGGTCAGTTCGGCAAGGTGATCAACAACGCTGGACATCGAAGGCGCTTGATCAATGAGTCAGGGGAGTGGCGCTGGCGCGTGCAACGTGCATCGCGATCAGGCCGAGCAGTTCCTCTTCAGAGTAGGGTTTGCCGAGGTAGTGGTCGACACCCAGTTCCGCCGCATAGTCGCGATGCTTCTGCGCAATACGAGAAGTGATCATGATGACGGGCAAGCCGTCGAGACGGGCGTCATTGCGCACATTTCGCACAAGGTCAAAGCCGTCCATGCGCGGCATCTCGATGTCGGAGAGCAACACCGCCGGCCGCTCCTCGGCCAGGCGCTCCAGTGCATCGAGGCCGTCCTTGGCCGTGACCACGCGGTAGCCTTCGCGCACCAGCAGCCGCTGGGTGACCCGGCGCACGGTGAGCGAATCGTCGACCACCATCACCATCGGCGCGCGGGCCGGCTCGGCCGGGGCCAGCGGTGGCCTTGCTGCGGCAGCGGCGCCGTCCGGCGCATCCGCAGCGGGCCCTGACGCACCGGCCACCTGGCCTACGGCGTGCGCCGGGGCGACATAGACAGAGGCCAGCGCCACCGGGTTGTAGATCAGCGCCACCGCGCCCGAGGGCAACAGCGTGACGCCTGCCAGGCCCGGCAGCCGCGACAGTTGCCGACCGACGTTCTTGACCACCACTTCCTGGTTGCCGACGACCTCGTCCACATGCACGGCCACGCGCTGCGCCGCGCTGCGCACGACGACGACGCTCTGCGTGCGTCCGCTGTTGCCTCCGCGCGTGCCGGCCTGCAGCAGCGCCGCAAGCCAGAAGAACGGCAGCGATTCGCCCTGGTAGGCGAGCGTACCGCTGCCGTAGGCGGCCTCGACCTCGGGCGTCGGCACGCGGCGCACGACCTCGATCAGCGGCGAAGGCACAGCCACCGCGGTGGCGCCGCAGCGCAGCATCACGACCTGCGTCACCGCCGTCGTCAGCGGCAGCAGCAGCCGAAAGCGCATGCCGCGGCCCGGTTCACTGTGGGTCTGTACCCGGCCACCCATGGCCGTGACTTCGGAGCGCACGACGTCGAGACCGACACCACGGCCGGCGAGCTCGGTCACCGTCTCGGCGGTGCTGAAGCCGGGCGCGAAGATCAGGGCAGAGAGCTCGTCGTCCGACAGGCTCGCATCGGGCGCGATGAGCCCGCGCTCAAGGCCGCGGCTGCGGATACGGATCAGGTCGAGCCCGGCGCCATCGTCGGCCACGTCGACCGCAACCTCGTTGCCCGACTGCGCCACCGTCACCGTGATGACGCCGTCCGCGCTCTTGCCGCTGGCGCTGCGCTCGGCCGGCGACTCGATGCCGTGAGCCACACTGTTGCGCAGCAGGTGCTCGAACGAGCCGACCATGCGCTCCAGCACGCCGCGGTCGATTTCGATGCCGCCGCCGACGATGTCGAGCCGGGCCTGCTTGCCGGTGTCGCGGGCCGCCAGGCGCACGCAACGGTACAGGCGGTCGGCGACGCTCTCGAACTCGACCATGCGCGTGCGCAGCAGGTCGTCCTGCAACTCGCGCGTCAGGCGCGCCTGCGAGGCCAGTTCGTCTTCGGCCGACTGCAGCGTGCGCTGCAGGCTGCGCTGCAGCGTGCCCACGTCGTTCACCGACTCGGCCATGAAGCGCGTGAGTTCCTGAAAGCGCGTGAAGCGGTCCATCTCAAGCGGGTCGAAACCCTCGGAAGACGACTTGGCCGCCTCCACGCGGGCGGCAATCTGCGTCTCGGCCTGCAGCTCGATGTCGCGCAGCTGCTTGCGCATGCGCTCCAGGCTTTCGGTGAGCTCACCGACCGATCCTTGCAACTGCGCCACCGCGCTGTCGATGCGCGAGCGCGTGATCGACACCTCGCCGGCGTTGTTGACAAGCCGGTCCAGCAGCGGGGCGCGCACGCGCACCGCAGCGACGGCGCCTTGGGCGGTAGCACCGGCATCGTCGGCCGCGGCCAGCGTGGCTGAGGCTTCGCCGACGAAGCGCTGCCAGTCGATGTCGGCCACCACCACGGGGGCTGGCCGCTCCAGCGGGAGCTCGAGGTCGGTCGTGAGCAGTTCTACGGCTGCTGCGTCGGAGGCGGCGGGCGCAGCCGGTTGTGCAGCTTCCTCGGAACCGATGGCCACGGGCTGCAGCTCGGGCAGCGCCGGCATCAGCGGCACTGCGGCAGGTACTGGCATCGCCGTGCCGCGGCGGCGGAGCAGGTCGTAGGCCGACGACATGGCGTCAGCCTGGATCAGCAAGGGGTCGACATCGGCAGCGACGACCTTGTCGCGTGCCATCAGCTCCTCGACAGTAGACTCCAGCCTGTGGGCCATCTCGCCCAGGCGCATGGCCCCGGCCAGGCGCGCACCTCCCTTGAAGGTGTGCAGCGTGCGCATGCAAGCCGACGGTGCCGACGGGTTGCCGGGATGGTCATGCCACTCGCGCAGGCGCTGCTGCAGCTGCGGCAGCAGCTCGTCGGCTTCTTCCTCGAAGATCGGGAACAGCTCGTCATCGACGGCGTCGAGGTCATCGGCGGGCCATGGCGCATCGACGGCCGAGGGCTCGGCGATCGGCATCCCCAGGGCCAAGGCCTCGGGCTCGAGCAGGCCAAGATCAGATTCGTCCTCGGCCCGAAGTGGCTCGTCGTCGGCGCGCTCGGGCTCCTCGTCCGGCATCGGCAGCCGATCATGCGCCGCCAGCCGCTCGGTCAGCTCGGGGTCCACCGGGCGCAGGAAGCCGGCGGCGAAGTGGTGCAGCAGGCGCCGGATCTCCTCTGCCGCCGCGTTAAACAACTCGGGCTCGCCCGGCCGGCCTCGTCCCGCGGCGACCGAGTGTTCCAGTGCATGTTCGAGCGAGCGAGACAAGGCCGACAGATCGGCGTAGCCCACGGTCGCCGAGCTGCCGGCCAGCGAGTGGGCCAGCGCCACGGCGGTATCGGACACCGGTAGCGCCCGTGGTTCCAGGGCCCATTCGGCGAGCTCGTTGACCAGCCGGCGCGAAAGCTCGTCGGCCTCGTTGAGGTAGATGTTGAACAGCGGAATCGGGATCCGCATATCGCCGATCAGCTTGACCGGATCGTCATCTCCAGCGGCCTCGGCGGCGATGCCCGTGGGTTCGGGTGCGGGCTCGGGTGCGGGCTCGGCAGCTAACGGCGCCTCGGCATCGAATACGAGCACCAGGTCGGCGTCGGCCAGCGTCTCAGGCAGCGGCAGGGCAGACGCCTGCGTCGAGGCGTCGACGGCGGACTCGTCCCCCGGCGGTATCGGCAGCGTGCGCTTGGTGAACGGGTGGTGTTCGTCGAATTCGCCAAGGTCGATCTCGAACGCTTCCATGCCCTGGCCGGTCGGCAGCGGTGTCGCCGTCTCGTTCTCGAAGGCCGAGGCGTCGGACGGCAGCTCGATCAGGACGTCAGGTTGGCCTTCGGTTCCGAGCCCGGCATCGCCAAGGACGAAGTTCAGCTCGTCGGCAGTGGGCAGGCCGGGCACCCGGTCCGTCAGCGATCGCCCGGCCGGCGCGGGTGTCTGCTCCTCGGGCTCGTCGAAGTGCAGCTCGAAGTCTGCATCGCCGCGCGTTGGCGCGGCGGGTTCGCCGTCGAGGCCACCGCGCACTGAGACCGATCCCAGGCCGCCGTGCGCGGCCGGCGCAGCCGCAGGCTCTGGGCCTGCCACCGGCAGGAGGATGGTCGGGCCCTCGGCAGGTGGCTCGGCCAGCAGTGGAGACAGCAGCTGCTCGCGGTCCTCAAGCGCTTCCAGCCCGAACTCGGGCAGGTTCAGTTCGCCGAGGTCGATGTCGGGCTCGGCCTTGGGCTCGGGCACCAGTTCCGGCGTCGCCTGGTCCAGGACGGGCGCCTCCTCGGGCACCGGCGTCTCGGGCGCCGGCGCGTGCAGCGCCGCCACTGGCGGGATCGGCATGCTCCGGCCTTCAAGGCGCAGCGCGTCTGCGGCGCGCGACACCGCCGCACTCTCGTGGCCGGCCGTCGTGCCCGCCGCGATGGCCTCGACCCAATCGCCCAGGTAGGCCAGGGCCTCGGCGGTGAATTCGCGCATGGGGGCGTCAAGCCACGCCTCGGAAGCCAGACGCGCGTTGTAGAGCTGCTCGCACGACCAGGCGGCCTCGCCGAACTCGCGCAGACCAATCATGCGCGAGCTGCCCTTCAGCGTGTGGAAGGCGCGCCGCAGGGACGTCATGTCGGGCAGGTTGTCGGGCGTCGCCATCAGGCGCTCGACCGCGGCCTGCGCGTCGGTAACGACCTCGCGCGCCTCCTCGACGAAGATCTCGCGCATCTCGACGTCGTCTTCGAGGCCGGTGCCCCCCACCGGCGCAGGTTTTGGCGGCGGCACCGGGGCCGGCGAGGGCAGCGGCTCGGCGACGAACGGGGCGCTGAGCCCGGCGATCTCGGCCAGCTCGCCACGCATGCGGGCCCGCGTGGCGACATCGTTGCCTTCACGCAAGCCGCCGTGTGCGGTGGACAGCAGCTGCGCCAGCTCGAGCTCGTCAGCGGCGGTGGCGGTCTGCGCCAGTTGTTCGGCGTCGCGCGCCAGCTGCGCGTCAGGCACGCCAGCGTCGGCAGCGGCCCGCGCCAGGGCCCGCACCTGGTCGACAAGAGAAGCCGCTGCCGTGTCGGGCGCCATCGGCATCGGCATCGTCGGCGCGCCGAGCGACTCAAAGGCCAACGCCCGCTCGGTGCGGCCCATCACGGCCGTCAGGCTGCCTGTTTCGGGGTCGAAGCGGAACAGGCTCTTGGCCAGCTGCGGCTGCACGCTGAGCATGTCGATCAGGAAGCTGAGCGCGCCCAGGTTGTCGGCCAGGCGATCGAAGGTGCCGGTCTGGATGGCGCGCTGGCCATCCACCTCGGTTTGCGCCAGCTGGTCGACGGCATCGCGCATGTGCAGCGCGGCCTGCGATGCCTGGTCCATTCCCAGTACGGACAGCACGCCGCGCATCGAGCCCAGCTGCGCCGGCACGGGAATGAGCACTTGGCGGTCGGCCGGGTTGCGGAAGTACTGGTCGATCTGCTTTTCGACTTCCGACAGGCTGGCGCGCAGCTCGGCCACCACGCTGCCCATGGTCTGGCGATCGGAGACGCGGCGGTAAAGCTCCTCCATCCAGATCTCGAGCGGCTGCGGCTCGGCACCGCGGCGCACGGCATCGATGCGGCCAGCCAGGTGCACCAGGCGCTCGGGCAGGCCGGGCTGGTCGAGCTCGCCATCCTCGAGCGAGGCATCGAGGAACAGGATGCCGGTGGCGACTTCCATCGCCAGCGCCGGCGGCGGCGGCGCCTCGGCAGCCAGCACCTGGGCCGCGGTGGCCTCGAGCGAGGCGGCCAGTACGTCGCCCGCCGGGAACAGCTTCTGCAGCGACTCGCCCACCAGATGCATCTGGTCGGCCAGAGGCTGGAGTCGGTGGAGCTCGCCACCGGCCACGGCCGACCAGGCATCCTTGGCGGCGTTGACACGCTTCCTGGCCTGCACCAGCAGAGCCGGGTCGAAGCGGCCCAGCCGCGAGCCTGCGGAGTCCGCCAGCGTCTGCTCAGTCAGGCGCCAGGCCTGGTGCACGGCGGCCAGGCGCTGTGGCTCACGTCCAGGCTCAGGCTCGCGCGCACGGGCGCAGAAAAACAGCAGGTCCTGTGCGAGCCGGTCCGACGGCGCGGAGGCGCCCTTGCTGCTGGCGCGCAGCTGCGCCAGCAGCCGCGAGGCCAGGCGCTTGGTGTAGACATCGACCTGCAGCAGGCCCGAGGCCTGGGCCTCGAACACCGCAGCGGCCAGCTGCCACAAGCAGCCCACCTGCGGCTGGCCCAAACGACGTGCGCCGGCGCCGAGATCGGCGCACAGGTCACTCATGCGGGCCAGCGCGGGGCCGGAATCGCGCATCAGCGCCAGCACCTCGGCCTCCATCAGGCCCCGCGCGTCATCGTCGGCGATGCGCGGCCGCGCAGCACCGTCGTGCGGGAGCTCGCGCCATTGCCAGTCGGTCTGCCAGAGGTCGGCCGGGTGCACGCGCTGCGCGCCCGCGAGCTCCAGCGCGTCGCGGTACTGCGGGAACAACATCACCGGACTGACGCTCTTGCGCGCCAGGAGGCGCGCGACGTAGTCGAGCAGGCCGAACGACACGCGTTCGATCACGTCGACGGCCTTGGCGTCGATGAGCGCCGGCTTGGCCACCAGCCGCTGCACCGCGCTCTCGGCAGCGCGCAGCACGGTGGCCACGGCCGGCAGGCCGACGAGTTCGAGCGCACCGACGCCCTGGTGCAGTTGCGTGCGCGCCGCACGCAGCATCGAGGAATCGACGGCGTCGATGTCGCCGCCTGCGGCAGACTCGTTGTCCTTGAGGTAGCGGCGCAGCGCCTTGATAGCGCTCTCAAGTGAACGTCGCAACTCGCCGTGCACCCAGGCCAGCGCGCTCAGATCGTCGCCAGGCGTCGGGTCGAAGTCGACCGGGCCGGTGTCTTGGGAATCGCGCATGGGCTGGGGCTGGGAGTGTCGGCAGGCCGCGTCAGGCGATCTTGAAACGCGAGACCGAGGTCTTCAGCTCTTCGGCGGTGCGCGAGAGCTCACGCACCATCTGCGCCGTCGAGCGCGTACCTTCGGAAGTTTGCTCCGTCACGGCAAAGATGTGCTGGATGTTTGCAGCCACTTCGTTGGCCTGCTTGGCTTCTTTCAGCGCCTCTTCCGAGATGCGCGAGATCAGGTCGGCAAGCTCCCGGGTGACGCGGTCGATGTCGCCCAGTGCAGCACCGGCCGCGTCGGATAGGCGCGCGCCCTCGACCACGCCCTGCGTGCTGCGCTCCATGGCGCCTACGGCGTCTTGGGTGTCGGTCTGAATGGTGCGAACGATGGCCGCGATCTGCCGCGTCGCATCGGCCGAGCGTTCGGCCAGGCGCTGCACTTCCTCGGCCACGACGCTGAAGCCGCGGCCTGCTTCGCCCGCACTCGCTGCCTGGATGGCGGCGTTCAGGGCCAGCACGTTGGTCTGTTCGGTAATGTCGGAGATCAGCTCGGTGATCTCGCCGATCTCCTGCGAGCTCTCGCCCAGGCGCTTGATGCGCTTGGAGGTTTCCTGGATCTGGTCGCGGATGGAGTTCATGCCGCCGATGGCGTTGTTCACCGCCGACAGGCCCGACTCCGAGGCCTTCAGCGACTCGCGCGCCACGGCTGCGGTTTCCTGCGCCTGTGCCGACACGTCGTTGATGCGGCCGGCCATCTGCAGCACCTCGTCGCCGGTGTTGCGGATCTCGCGCAGCTGCTCGGTAGAGGCCGCCAGCAGCTCGATCGAGGTGCTCTCGACTTGCGCCGTGGTCTCGGTCACGAGGCCCACCGTCGTCTGCACCTGCTCGACCAGCGTGCGCAGTTCTTCCACGGTGTAGTTCACCGAGTCGGCAATGGCGCCGGTGATGTCTTCGGTCACCGTGGCCTGCTGCGTGAGGTCGCCTTCGGCCACCGTCTGCAGCTCGTTCATCAGCCGCAGAATGGCCGCCTGGTTGGCGTCGTTCACGCGCTTGGCTTCCTGCTCCTGGCGCTCGGCTTCCTGGCGCTGGCCGTCGGCGGCGCGGGCGCGGGCGGTCTGGTCGATCACGAACAGGCGCAGCAGGCCGAAGGCACTCGCGGCCAGCGCCGCCAACGCCAGCAGGCCCAGCAGCAGCCGCCAACCTCCCAAGCCCCCCGAGCCGGCGAGGCCCTGCTGCAGCGTGTCGAGTCCGCTGCGCAGCGACTCGGAGTCGGCGACGATGGCGCCTTGAGCCTCGCGCGCGGCCACCAGACCCTGCAGGTTGGACAGAATGGCGCTGGCCTCGATGCGCGTCTTCTCGTACTGCTGCAGCAGCAGCTGCAGCTTCTCGCGCGTCTGCGAGTCACGCGTGCCGGGAAGGCGCAACTCGGCGTTGCCCTGGATCACGCCCTCGGCGATCTCCTTGAAGGAGTTCAGATCCTTGCCCAGCAGGAACACGGCTTCGGCGCTGACGCCTTCGCTGGTGAGGAACTCGTTGGCGCTTTTGCCAATGCGCTGGGTCAGCATCACCAGTTGGCCCACCGCCGACAGCTCGGCCGCCGAGGCGCCGCTCTGAAGCTTCAGCGAGCTCACCGTCTCGGCGGTCTCGAGCAGGTCGCCGCTCTGGCGATTGATGGCGCGCAGCGCCGAGCCCACCTGGGTGAGCGTTTGCTGCTGCGTCAGCACGACAGCCGCGTTCTTCTCGGCCTTGTCGACCAGCGGCATCAACGCGGCCACCTGTTCCTGCAGCGCATCGGGCGCGGCCGCGACATCGCCTCCGCCGGTGGACAGGCTGCGCACGTTCTGCGTCAACACGCCGATGGATTCGCGCACTTCAGGGAACGATGCCGCGCTGCCGACGATGGCCTGCGATACCGACTTGGCCAGCCGCTGCGACTGCGTGGTTGCCTGGCCGGCCGCCGCCACCTGGCTGGCGCTGCGGTTGGCCGACGTGATGGCGAAGATGGCGGCCAGCAGCAGGCCGGCCAGACCGGCTCCGAAGAGGATGACCATCGCGCGCTGCTGGCGCTCCAGCGGCCAGGCGCCGACCACGGGCAGGCCGCTGTGGAAGGTGTCGCTCTCGTCGCTGCTACCGGCCAGGCGCGCCTCGCCGAACTCGGCCGCCAGCTCCGACGGGGCGGCCTCGCTGATGATGGAGTTGCCGTCGTGACCATCGCGCTCGCCGGACACGACCGTACTCGGGCCCAGGCGCACCGTCACCTCGCCGGGTGCGGGTGGCGACAGTTCGTCGAACGGCTCTGGCGTCGCGGGCTTGTCGGACTCTGGCTTGGCGCGCCCGGCACTCTTGATGCGATCCAGAAAGCTCATGGCGTCCTCTTCATTGCTCGTGTGTCGGTTCGAAGTCGAGCGGCACTGTGACGCCGCCGATGTCCATCGGAACCCGTTCGCGCGGCGCGTTCATGCCGCGATGGCCAGGAACAGCTCGTGGCGGGCCAGCGCCGCGAGGTCGATTTCCTGCCACAGGCGACCATCGGCATCGCGCCAACGGCCGCCGGCGGCGAATTCGGGGAGCGGCGCGGCTTCAGCCGGCTCGCGCTGCAGTTGCTGCTGGCTGCGAAGGCCGGCGAGGCGGTCGACCAGCACCGCGCAGTGCGAGCCCAGCTTCGGGTTGAAGGCCAGCAGCCGGGCCTGCTCGCGCACCGCGTCGCGAGCCAGCGGCGGGCGCAGACCCAGGAACGCGCCCAGGTCGACGACGCCGTGAAGGCCGCCACGCAGGTTGGCCACGCCCATAAACCAGGCCTGGGTGTGCGGCACGGGCAGCAACGCACCGGCAGGAAAGATCTCGCCGGCACTGGCCAGCGGCACCAGCAACCCAGCGCCGGCGCACTCGACGGCCAGCCACGACACGGCCCGCGTCTCGGTGCGGGCCGCCTGTAGCCGCTCGGCGAGACGGCTCTGGAGTTCGCGCAGCGCTTCGCGGTTGGCCATCAGTGACCGCCCGGCTGCGCTGAGGGCGCGGGCTCTACCCCGCTCCGCCGCGAACCACGTGAGCCGCCGACCTGCTTCATCAGTCGAAGGCCTTGATCTTGGCGATCAGCTC
>JBIJAP010000216.1:0-6129 GCA_044345715.1 Rubrivivax sp. | reverse complement strand
CCAGGGCCCGAGAACAGCCCAAGGCTCCGCACCCCACTAGCGCGGCTCGCGGAACTCCGGTGCGGCTGCGATGCCGCGCAAGAAGGCCTCGGCGCGGGTCAGCTGCTCCAGGCTCACGTACTCGTCGGCCTGGTGGGCCTGGCTGATGCTGCCGGGGCCGCAGACGACCGTGCTCATGCCGGCGCGCTGGAAGAGGCCGGCTTCGGTGCCAAACGCCACCAGCGTGGTGCGCGGGCTGGCCGCCAGCCGCTGCGCCAGGCGCACGGCCGGCTCGTCGGCGCGGGCGCTGAAGGCCGGCATCGACGCAAAGCGCTCGAAGCGGAAGCCGCTGGCGGCGTCGACCGCGTGCATCTCGGGCTCGAGTGCGCGCGCCCTTTGTTCAACGCGGGCTTGCATGGCGTCTGCATCGCGGCCGGGGGGCAGGCCGGGCAGATCGCGGAACTCGTAGTGCACCCGGGCCAGCTCGGGCACGATGTTGTCGGCCACGCCGCCATCGAAGCGGCACACGGCGGCGGTGCTGTAGGGCACGTCGAAGCCCTCAAAGCGCGGCTCGGTATCGCGCAGCTCGTCGGCGAGGTCGGCAATGGTGCTCACCAGGCGCGCCGCGGCCTGCACGGCGTTCACCGAGCTGGGCGTCTGCGACGAATGCGCCGCTTTGCCGTGCACACGGCAGCGCCAGCGGTGCACGCCCTTGTGGGCCAAGGCCGGCACCATCGACGTGGGCTCGCCCACCACGCACATGGCCGGGGCGATGCCGGCGTCGCGCAGGTCGGCGACCAGGTTGAGGGCGCCGAAGCCGCCGGTTTCTTCGTCGTAGCTGAAGGCGAAGTGGATGGGGTGGGGCAGGTCGGCCTCCAGCCAAGTGCGGGCCTGCGCGACGACGAGGCCGATCCAGCCCTTCATGTCGGCGCTGCCGCGGCCGTAGAGGCACGGTCCTTCGGGGCCAGGGCGCACCTCGGCGCCCAGCGGGTCGACCCGCCAGTCCTGGCCCTCCCAGGGCACGGTGTCGGTGTGGCCCGAGAGCACCAGCCCGCCGGGCGTGGCGGGCCCGAGCGTGGCAAAGAGGTTGGCCTTGCGGCGTTCGTCGTCGTAGGTCAGGCGCAGGGGCACCTGAAGCGCACGCAAGTGGTCGGCGATGCACTGGATGAGCGGCAGGTTGCTCAGCTCGCTGCGGGTGTCGAAGCGCACCAGGCGCTGCGCCCAGGCCAGGCCGTCGTCGGAAAGAAGATCGTTGCTCATGGCGTGCACTCTAGCGCCGCGGGGCATGGGTGAGCCCACGCCCCCCGGCGCCGGGCATCAGGGCTTGGCTGCGGGCGCCGGTTGCTGTGACGCCAGCAGCCGCGCTTCGCGCATCAACACGCGGTGGAAGCTCTGGGCGCGCTCGAGCCAGGTGTTGAACGCGGGACCGGTCATGGTCTCGTTCTTGAACGCGCCCTGGGCCATGAACTGGCGCCACTCGGGCAGCGCCCGCACCTGCTCAAGCACATCGGCGTAGTAGGCCACCTGCACCGGCGTGGCGCCTGGCGTGGTGAAGATGCCGCGCAGCATGAGGTACTGCACCGGAATGCCGAACGACATGCAGGTGGGCAGGTCGGACCAGGCCGAGGTGGCGGTGATCTTGTCGCGGTACTCGAGCGGCCGGCTGTCGAACACGCACAGCGGGCGCAGCTTGCCCTCGCGCCAGAGCTTCTCGCCTTCGATGGGGTTGTTCACCGTCATGTCCACTTCGCCTGCGGCCAGGGCCCGGGCGACGTCGCCACCGCCCTTGAGCGGCACGTAGTTGACGCGTGCGGCGGCCGCGGTTTCCAGCAGCACCGACACGAGTTGATCCTCCTGCTTGCTGCCGGTGCCGCCGAAGCGCAGACTGCCACGCGGCGCCTGCCGCATCTGCGACATCAGTTCGCTCGGCGTGCGCACGGCCGACTCGGCGCGCACCCACAGCAGGAACTGGTCCTGCGCAAGCATCTTCACGGGGGTCAGGTCGTTCCAGCGGAAATCAGTGCCGGTGGCCAGCGGCGTGGTGAACAGGCTCGACAGCGTGATGATCAGCTTGTGTGGGTTGCCGCGTGCGGCCTTCACGTCGAGCAGGCCCTCGGCACCGGAGTTGCCAGCCCGGTTGACGACCTGGACCGGCTGCTTCATCAGCTTGTGCTTGGCAATGAGCTCGGCCAGCAGCCGCGCCATCTGGTCCGCACCGCCGCCGGTGCCGGCCGGCACCACCAGCTCCACCGGCTGGCTGGGCTCCCAGGTTTGCGCGGCCGCTGGGCCTGCGCAGAGCAACAAACCGAGGGCCAGCAGGAAACGTCGGGACATGGGCGGCGCTCCTGGCGCGTGGGTGAGCAGTGAACGATCGTACCTCGGGGCGCGTTGTCGACAGGGAGACAACCCGCTGCAGGGCTTCAAGGCAAGCAGATGAGTCCGGTGTCACGGAGCGGGCCGCGCCCGAATCCGTGCATCAGGGCAGCCAGCGCCGGGCCAGCTCCGTGAAGTCACTTGCGCTGTGCCAGACCGGCATCTGCATCTGAGCCGGCAGGTGGCTGTATCGGTGCAGCAGCAACAGGCGCAACAGCACGTCGCGCTGGTCGCGTGGCACTGGCATGCCGTAGCCGCCGAAGAAGGCGTCGGCGCGTGCCGCCTGGCCTTCGACGAAGAAGCACAGCGGGCCGAGCCAGTCGTATTCGCGCGGGCCGACCAGGCCGTCGCCGAAGTCGATCATGCCGCTGAGCCGCGCGCCCTCGGCGAGCAGGTTGAACGGCGTGAATTCGCCGGTCAGCATCACAACCGGCCCGTCGGGCACCGGGCCCTGGAGGAAGGCGCCGAGCTGATCGAGCAGATGCGGCGGCAGCCCGGTGCGGCGCTGGCGTGCCTCGCAGCGCTCGCGTTGGCCGCGCAGGAACTCGGGCCAGCGTGGCGCCACGGCCTGCATCGGTGCCACCGGCAGCGCATGCAGCTCGGCGGCCACGCGGCCGACGGTGTGCAGCAGCGCGCACTTCTGCGCCTCGCTGCAGTCGGCCCAGCCGTGCTCGAGCGTGCGGCCGGGCAGGCGCGACATCACCAGGTAGGGCCAGCCTTCGTGTTCGCCCTCGGCCTGCAGCTCGGGCGTGGGCAGCGATAGCCGGCCATGAACCTGGGCCAGTGCGGCGCGCTCGAAGGCGCAGTGGTCGCGCAGGAAGGGCGGGTAGAGCTTGATCACCGCGCGCTCGGCCAGGCCCACGAGCACGGTGCTCGAGGTGGGCGCCTGCAGCCCTTGCAGGCCGTGTCGCCCGGCCAGCGCCTCGAGCACCGGCAGCCAGCGCGCGGGCTCGTCGGTGAGCGCGTCGAGCTCGGCCGGCGTGGGGTTCGGCGGCAGCGAGGGCAGGGCGGGCGTCACCCTGGGGCCGCCCTACTCGGCCTTCGCGCCCGAGGCCTTCACGACGGCTTCGTAACGCTTGTACTCGCGCTGCATCAGCGCCGCAAACTGCTCCGGCGTGCCGCCCACCGGCTCGGCCATCAGCTGCGCGAAACGCGCCTTCACCTCGGGGGCGGCCAGCGCACCGGCAAAGGCAGCGTGCAGCTTCTGCACCTCGGCCTTGGGCGTGGCGGCGGGCACGACCAGGCCCCACCAGGTGTCGATCTCGAAGCCCGGCAGTGTTTCGGCCAGTGCCGGCACCTCGGGCATCAGCGGGCTGCGCTGCGCGCTCGTGACGGCCAGCGCCACGATCTTGCCGGCGCGGATGTTGGCCGCCGCGCCGGCCAGGTTGTCGAGCGTGTAGTCGACCTGCCCCGACACCAGTGCCAGCTGCGAAGGCGCCGCGCCGCCGTACGGGATGTGCACGGCGAAGAATCCGCCGCGCTGCTTGAGTATCTCGCCGCCCAGGTGCCCGGCGCTGCCGTTGCCGCCGCTGCCGTAGTTCAGCTTGCCCGGGTTGGCCTTGGCGTAAGCGATGAAGTCCTTCAGGCTGGTGATCTTCAGGCGCTGCGCGACCTCGGCGTTCATCACCAGCACGTTGGGGATGCGCACCATCTGCGTGACGGGCGCGAAATCCTTGATGGGGTCGAACGGCAGCTTCGCGAACAGCCAGGGGTTGATGGCGTGCATGGCGACAGCGGCGATGCCGATGGTCAGGCCGTCGGCCGGCGCCTTGGCCACGAGGTCGACGCCCAGGTTGCCGCCGGCGCCGGGGCGGTTCTCGATGACCACCGGGCCGAGCGTGTCCTTCACGCGCTCGGCGAGCAGCCGTGCCGTCACGTCGATGGGGCCGCCAGGGGCGAAGGGCACGACGATGCGGCGCGTGGCGGTGGCCTGGGCCTGCACAGACAGGGGCCACGCCGCGGTGGCGGCCAGCGAGGCCAGGGCGGTGGCAAGTGAACGACGGCGCAGCATGGGGGTGTCTCCTCGGGTTCGATAGGAGCCGCATTGTCGGCGCGCGTGGCTACAGTCGCGGCGCATGAATGTCCCACCCGATGCCGTCGTGGTGCGCGAGGTCGGCCTGCGCGACGGCCTGCAGATCCTCGCCCGCACGGTGCCCACCGCCCACAAGATCGCCTGGCTGCGCGGCGCCCATGCCGCGGGCCTGCGCGAGTTCGAGGTGGTCAGCTTCGTGCCGCCGAAGCTGATGCCGCAGATGGCCGACGCCGCCGAGGTGGTGGCTGGCGCGCTGGCGCTGCCGGGCGCCGTGGTCAGCGTGCTCGTGCCCAACCTCAAGGGCGCGGCGCGCGCGCTGGCCTGCCAGCCGCACGCGATGCTGATGCCGGTGTCGGCCAGCCACGCCCACAGCCTGGCCAACCTGAAGCGCACGCCCGACGAGGCCGTGGCCGAGCTCGCCGCCATCGCCGCCGCGCGCGATCGGCATGCCGATGAGACCGGCCATCGGGTGAAGCTGGAGGTGGGCATCTCCACCGCCTTCGGCTGCACGCTGCAGGGCCGGGTCGACGAGGCCGAGGTGCTGCGCCTGGTGCAGGCTTCGCTGGCCGCGGGGGCTGATCAGATCGGCCTGGCCGATACCGTGGGCTACGCCGACCCCGAGCACGTGAAGCGCCTGTTCACGGCCGCGCGTGCGGCGTTCGGCGAGCGCATCGCCTTTGGCCACTTCCACGACACGCGCGGCTTGGGCGCAACCAATGTCTGGGCGGCGTGGCAGACGGGCGTGCGCTGCTTCGATGCGTCCCTGGCCGGCCTGGGCGGCTGCCCGCACGCACCGGGTGCCAGCGGCAACGTGGCCACCGAGGACGTGGCCTACCTGTTTGCCAGCATGGGCGTGCCCACGGGGCTGAACCTGCCCGAGCTGCTGCGCCTGCGTGGCGACCTGGCGCAGTGGCTGCCTGGCGAGCCCCTGCACGGCGCCATCGCGCGCGCCGGCCTGCCGAAGACGCTGCAGCCTGCCGAGGTGTCGGCATGACGGCGCACACGCTGCCGCTCGAGGGCCTGGTTGTCGTCGAGTTCACGCACATGGTGATGGGCCCGACCTGCGGCATGGTGCTGGCCGACCTGGGGGCCGATGTCATCAAGGTCGAGCCGCTGGGCGGCGACCGCACGCGCACGCTGCTCGGCGCCGGCGCGGGCTTCTTCCCGATGTTCAACCGCAACAAGCGCAGCATCACGCTCGACCTGCATCACCCGCAGGGCGCTGCGCTGGCGCGCGAGTTGTGCGCCACGGCCGACGTCGTGATCGAGAACTTCAAACCCGGCACGATGGCCAAGTACGGGCTCGACCACGCCGCGCTGGCGGCCGCCAACCCGAAGCTCATCTACGCCAGCCTGAAGGGCTTTCTGCCCGGGCCGTACGAGCACCGCACGGCGCTCGACGAGGTGGTGCAGATGATGGGCGGCCTGGCCTACATGACGGGCCGCCCCGGCGACCCGCTGCGCGCCGGCAGCAGCGTCAACGACATCATGGGCGGCCTGTTCGGCGCCATCGGCATCCTGGCGGCGCTGGTGCAGCGCGGCATCAGCGGGCGCGGCCAAGAGGTGACGAGCGCCCTGTTCGAGAACAACGTGTTCCTGGTGGGCCAGCACATGCTGCAGTTCGCCGTCACGGGCCGCAAGCCCGCGCCGATGCCCGCGCGCGAGAGCCCCTGGGCCGTGTACGACGTGTTCACGGTGGCCGGCGGCGAGCAGATCTTCCTGGCGGCCGTGTCCGATGCGCAGTG
>JBIJAP010000215.1:0-6152 GCA_044345715.1 Rubrivivax sp. | reverse complement strand
GCTCGAGCTGCATGCGCCTGAGCGAGCCATCCATCGCCTGCATCAGGTACTTGCGGTTGAGCGTGTCCTTGCGGTTGACGGCATCCCCGTTGCGGTCGAGGCCCCAGAAGAACTTGGTGCTGACGACGTAGTTCAGGCGCGGCCAGGCCAGCTTCTTCAGCGCGTCGCCCATGATGGTTTCGCTCTTGCCGCCGGCGTAGACCTCAGCGTTGTCGAAGAAGTTGATGCCGGCGTCGAAGGCGGCAGCCATCATCTCGACGGCTTGGCCGGTGTCGACCTGGTTGTGGTACGTGACCCAGGAGCCGAGCGAGAAGGTGCTGACACGAAGGCCACTGCGGCCGAGACGGCGGTATTGCATGGGGTGGTGGTGCGATGAATGCCTGAGGGGCGCCAAGGGTAACGGGTCGCCGCGGCGACAGCCGCGTGCGGGGTGGTTCGACAGAATCAGGCGCATGGGAATGCTGCACCTCGTGCGCCACGGCCAGGCGCGTTTCGGCACCGACGACTACGACCGCCTGAGCGAGCTAGGCACGCGCCAGTGCCAGGCGCTCGGGCGCTGGTACGCCGAGCGCGGGCAGGTGTTCTCGGCCGTGCTGTGCGGCACGCTCACGCGCCACCGCCAATCGCTGGCGGCTGTTGCTGATGGGTACGGCGCGCTGCCCGCGGCGCTGGAGTTCCCGGCGTTGAACGAATACGACAGCGAGGCCCTGGTGCACGCCGCGCTGGCCGCCTGGCCGACCGAAGCGCCGCTGCCGAGCGCGCACACGCCCGAGGGCTACCGCGCGCACTTCCGCTTGCTGCGGCGCGCACTGGCGGGCTGGACGGCCGGCGAGCTGCAGCCCCACGGCCTGCCCAGCCACGCCCAGTGGCGCGCCGGCATCGCTGCCGCACTCGATCATGTGCGCACGCAGTGCACCGGCGACGTGCTGCTGGTCAGCTCCGGCGGCCCCATAGCCACCGCCACGGCCCACGTGATGGGCGCCGAGGGCGATGCCTGGGTGGAGCTGAACCTGCGCCTGCGCAACAGCGCCGTCACCGAGTTCAGCGTCAGCCCCCGGCGCCATGTGCTGCACAGCTTCAACACGCTGCCGCACCTGGTGGCGCCCGAGCGGGCGGACTGGGTCACCTACGCCTGAGCACGGTGAGCCCGGCTCCCGATAATGGGCCGATGGCACCTCTTCAGAGCGTGATGCAGATCGCGGTCGTCGGCGCCGGCCCGGTGGGCCTGGCGCTGGCCTTGCTGGCGGCGCGGCGGCTGCCCACGGCGCGCATCAGCGTGTTCGATGCACGGCCGCTCGACCGCGATGTCGGCGCCGACCCGCGCACGCTGGCGCTGTCGCTGGGCAGCGTGCAGCTGCTCGAACGCCTGGGCGCCTGGCCGGCCGCGGCCGCGGCGCCGATCCGGCGCGTGCATGTGTCGCAGGCGCCGAGCGGCATCACGCTCGGCCAGCTGCTGCGGCACGGGCAGGCCCAGGTCACGCTCGATGCCGCCGAGCTGGGCGTGGCGCAGCTGGGCGCCGTGCTCGGGTACGGCGCGCTACTGGCGCCGCTGCAGGCCGCCTGGCTGGCCGCGGCGGCGGCCGAACCGCAACGACTGGCCGCGCGCTTTGGCACGCCGGTGGCGGCGCTGAAAGCCCTGGTCGACGGCGTCGAGGTCGACGCCGGCATCGCCGAGCGCTTCGACCTGGCCGTGGTGGCCGAGGGCGGCGTGTACGCCGAGCAGGCGCGCAAGGCGCTCGTCGCCGACTACGGCCAGACCGCCTGGGTCGGCCACGCCACGCTGGCCGCGGGCAGCGGCGGCGTGGCTTTCGAACGCTTCACGGCCGATGGCCCGCTGGCGCTGCTGCCGCTGCCCCCGCCGGCCGATGGCAGCGAGCGCGCGGCGCTGGTGTGGTGCGTGCCCAGCAGCGCCGACCCGGTGCGCGATCTCACCGACGCGCAGCGCCTGGCGCTGCTGAAGAGCCGCCTGCCGGCCGAGGCGGGCGAGCTGCGGGCGCTGTCGCCGCTGAAGAGCTTCGCGCTCGGCCTCAACGCCGAGCGCTCGCTGGTGCAGGGCCGCACCGTGCGCATCGGCAATGCGGCACAGACGCTGCACCCGGTGGCCGGTCAGGGCTTGAACCTGGGGCTGCGCGACGCCTATGCCTTGGTCGACGCACTGCAGCGCGGCGGCGATATCGACACCGCGCTGGCCCGCGTGGCCTGGGCCCGCGCGCCCGACCGCTGGAGCCTGATCGCCGCCACCGACTTTCTGGCGCGCAGCTTCACCTGGCGTGTGCCGGGCGCGGCAGCCTTGCGTGGGCTCGGCCTGGCGGCGCTGCAAGCGGTGCCGCAGGCCAAGGCGGCGCTGGCGCGGCAGATGATGTTCGGCTGGCGCTGAGTGCGGCACCGTTCGCCCTGAGCCTGTCGAAGGGCCGAGCCCGAAGGCCGGGCCGGGTTCAGAGCCTGCGGTGGCGCAGCGCCGGCAGTTGCGTGCGCACCGAGTCCAGCTGCTTGGGCTCGATCTTGGCCATCACGACGCCCTCGCCTTCGGGCAGTTCGTCGAGGATGTCGCCCCAGGGCCCGATCACCATGCTGTGGCCCCAGGTGCGGCGGCCGTTGGCGTGCGTGCCGCCTTGCGCCGAGGCCAACACGTAGCACTGGTTCTCGACGGCGCGGGCGCGCAGCAGCAACTCCCAGTGCGCCTCGCCGGTGGTGTGCGTGAAGGCCGCCGGCACGCAGATCACATCGCAGGGCGGGCGCATCATCGCGCGGTAGAACTCCGGGAAGCGCAGGTCGTAGCAGACCGACAGGCCGACGCGCAGCCTTCGACCGTCCGGCAGCAGGCCCGCCTCCAGCGCCACCGGCTCGGTGCCGGCCTCGAGCACGCGGCCTTCGTCGTAGCTCTCGCGGCCGTTGTCGAAGGCGAACAGGTGCACCTTGTCGTAGTGGCCGGCGATGCGGCCGTCGGGCGCGAAGACGACGCTGCGGTTGAGCACCCGGCCCTCGGCTGCGCCGCGCACCGGCAGCGTGCCGCCCACCAGCCAGATGCCCAGCTCGGCCG
This sequence comes from Rubrivivax sp., assembly GCA_044345715.1. Classification (GTDB taxonomy): domain Bacteria; phylum Pseudomonadota; class Gammaproteobacteria; order Burkholderiales; family Burkholderiaceae_C; genus Rubrivivax. Next base: position 3,112 of record JBIJAP010000215.1, on the reverse strand, counting down.
CCAGCGCGGCCAGGAAATCCTGGATCGGGCCGTGGCCGGCGTCTTCGGCCAACTCGAGCTTGTCGCGGTCGGCGTGGCCGATCAGGCAGAAGTACTCGGGCAGCAGCACAAGCCCGGCGCCGGCAGCGGCGGCCTGGCGCACCAGGCGCTCGGCCGCGGCGCGGTTGCTCGGCCAGTCGGGCGCAGAAACCATCTGGATGGCAGCGACTTTCATCGGCCAAATGGTAGTCGCCGTGTCGCAGATACCCCGGGGCCCCCGTGGGCGATGCCAAAGGGACTAGTCTCCGCTGTCTCTTTGATGAGACGTTTGAAGCGACGAGCACTCCGCCGCGGCAGGCACCGGCCCAGCACGTACAGGCCCTGAACAACGCCGCCCGGCCCGATTTGGACGAGGGAAGTTTCGATGTTGTCCAGCCCCCCGGCGGTGCAGGCGCTGGCCGAGCACAGCCGCTACGTGCAGCGCATCCGGCGACGTTACGCCGCCGAGTTGCCCTTGCTGCCGCCCGGCCCGGCCCCGGACGTGGCGGCCATCACGGCCCTGGTGCAGCGGCTGCGCGAAGGCGGGCGCGATCTGCCGAGCGCGCTGCGCGTGGCGCGGCAGCTGGTGCTCGAACGGCTGGCGGTGCTCGACCTGGAAGAGGCCGCGTCCCTCGAGGCCGTCACCGGCTGCATGACCGACCTGGCCGAGGCCACGCTCGAGCTCGCGCTGGCCGCCGCGCGCGACGAAGCAGACGCCCGCCACGGCCCGGCGCTGGCGGCCGATAGCCGGCCGGTGGAGCTGTGGATCGTCGGCATGGGCAAGCTCGGTGCGCGCGAGCTGAACGTGTCCTCCGACATCGACCTCATCTACGTGTATGAGGACGACGGTCACACCCCCGGCGGCACCGACGGCCAGCGCGCGGTGAGCTTCCACGAGTACTTCAGCTTCGTCGCCAAGCGGCTGTTCGCGCTGATCGGCGACACCACCGACGACGGCTTCGTGTTCCGCGTCGATCTGGCGCTGCGCCCCAACGGCATGAGCGGCCCGCCGGTCGTGAGCCTGGCGATGCTGGAGGAGTACTTTCAGGTCCAGGGCCGCGAGTGGGAGCGCTTCGCCTGGCTGAAGAGCCGCATCGTGGCCCCGCGCGCGGCCGTGACGAGCGGCCGAGCACTGGCGCTGCGCAGCCTGGTCACGCCCTTCGTCTACCGCCGCTACCTCGACTACGGCGTGTTCGAGGGCCTGCGGCAGCTGCACCAGAAGATCCGCGACGAGGCCCACCGCCGCGCCGCCGGCCGGCCCGAGCGCGCCAACGACGTGAAGCTCTCGCGCGGCGGCATCCGCGAGATCGAGTTCATCGTGCAGCTGATGCTCGTCGTGCGCGGCGGCCAGTTCCCCGAGCTGCGCACACGCAGCACGCTGCGCGGCCTGCAGCGGCTGGCCGCGCAAGGGCTTATGCCGGCCGACACCGCCGAACGGCTGGCCGCCGGCTACACCTTCCTGCGGCGCGTGGAGCACCGCATCCAGTTCCTCGACGACCAGCAGACGCACCTGCTGCCCGCCAACGACGACGACCTGGCCTGGATCGCCGAGAGCCTGCGCGCTGGTTGCACCGCCGCAGCCGCGTCGCTGGCCGACAAGCCCGCCTGCGCCTTGCTCGATCACCTGGGCAGCGTGCGCGAGTTCGTCGCCGCCGAGTTCGACACGCTGCTCAAGCCCGGCGCCGGCAGTGGCGGCGAAGGCGGCTCGGGCAAGGCCGGCTGTCGCACCTGCGGCACCGGCCCACTGCCGGTGGACAGCGAGAAGCTGCTCGACCGCCTGCCGCCGGCCCTGGGCCAGCGGCTGCGCGACTGGTGCCACACGCCCCGCGTGCAGCAGCTGCGCGACGACAGCCGGCTGCGCCTGGGCCTGCTGATGCAGCGCGCCGGCCGCGCCGTCACCGAGGGGCGTTGCGACGAGGCCGCGGCGCTGCGCTTCGTCGACTGGGTCGAGCCGCTGCTGCGCCGCGAGAGCTACCTCGCGCTGCTGGCCGAGCGGCCCGAGGTGCAGCACCGGCTGATGCGCCTGCTGGGCCTGGCGCGGTGGCCGATGCAGTACCTGATGCGCCACCCCGGCGTCATCGACGAGCTGGCCGACTCGCGCCTGGCGCGCCAGCGTTTCGACGCGGCGGCCTTCCGCGCCGAGCTCGCGGCGCGCCGCCAGGGCTGGCAGCGCAGCGGCGAAGACGACGAGGAGAAGCTGCTCGACACGTTGCGCCATGCGCACCATGCCGAGGTCTTCCGCACGCTGGTGCGCGATGTCGAAGGCGAGCTCACCGTCGAGCAAGTGGCCGACGACCTGAGCGCGCTGGCCGATTCGGTGCTCGACGAGGCCATCCGCTGGAGCTGGGCGATGCTGAAGCAGCGCCACCGCACCCTGCCCGGCATCGCCGTCATCGCCTACGGCAAGCTCGGCGGCAAGGAGCTCGGCTACGGCAGCGACCTCGACGTGGTCTTTCTTTATGACGACGGCGAAGCCGCCCAAGACGACGACAGCCGACAGAAGGCGCAAGAGGTCTACGGCGCCTACGTGCGCAAGCTCATCACCTGGCTGACGCTGCGCACCAGTGCGGGCGAGCTGTTCGACATCGACACGGCGCTGCGGCCCAACGGCAACTCGGGCCTGCTCGTCACCAGCGTCGAGGCCTTCGAGCGCTACCAGTCCGGCCGCGGCAGCAACACGGCTTGGACCTGGGAGCACCAGGCGCTCACCCGCGCCCGCTTCTGCGCCGGCAACCCGGCCGTGGCGGCACGCTTCGAGGCCGCGCGCCGCGCGGTGCTGACGGCGCCGCGCGAGGCCGCGCCGCTGCGGGCCGAAGTGCTGGGCATGCGCGAGAAGATGCGCCAGGCGCGCCCGGTGCGCGCCGGCGCCTTCGACGTGAAGCACAGCGCCGGCGGCATGGTGGACGTGGAGTTCGCGGTGCAGGCGCTGGTGCTGGTGCACGGCGCCACGCACGCGGCGCTGCTCGATAACGCCGGCAACATCGCCCTGCTGCAGCGGGCCGAGGACGCCGGGCTGCTGCCCGCCGGCGTGGGCCGCGCTGCGGCCGACGCCTACCGCGAACTGCGCCGTGCCCAGCACCGCGCCCGGCTGGAC
>JBIJAP010000214.1:0-6161 GCA_044345715.1 Rubrivivax sp. | reverse complement strand
CGCTCGCGACGGCGGCTTTGGTACCACACGGCTGCGGCCACGGCAACCGGCACCAGCACGGCGGGCGCCAGCGCCCAGATCGGCACGTCGGCGCTCATGGCAGGGCTCCGGCAGCGGCCGCGGCATCCTGGCGCACCGCGAACGCCGGCTCGAGCGCGGCCCAGTCGGACAGAGGCTCGACGAGCCGCTCGCCGAACGGGTGGGTCCCCGGCTTGCCTTGGCGGTCGAACAGCGCGATCGCCCGCGCGTCGAGCTGGGCGATGGCCTTGTCCACCGGCACGCGGGCGTCGAGCGCGGCCACCATCGACAGCGCCAGGCGCAGCAGCGCCGCCAGCCCCGGCTGATGCAGCGAGGCCGGCTGCAGCTGCAGCGCCACGGCCTGCACGATCGGCTCGGGCAGGCCCAGCCCGTCGAGCCAGGCCGCGCCGACCTCGGGGTGGCCGAGCCCGGTGTGGGCCAGTTCCAGTGCGGCGAGTTCGGCACCGCGCACGCGGCGGATGGACGACAGCGCCCGCTCCAGCCGCGCCCCATGCAAACAGCGCAGGATCAGGTGGCCAGTGCCGTGCAGCAGACCGGCCAGGAAGGCCGCCTCACGGTCGGCGTCGACCAGGCGCGCCAGCGTACGGGCGGCGTGGCCGGCGGCCACCGCCTCGAGCCAGAACGCCCGCAGGTCGACGCCGGGCACACGCCCGAAGGCGCCGGTGATCCCGCTGGCCAGGACCAGCGTCTGCAGCGCGGAGGTGCCGATCAGGCCGACCGCCTCGTAAATGGATCCCACCTGCCGGCGCCCGGCATAAAAGGGTGAGTTCGCCAGCCGCACCACCCGGGCCGCGAACACCGGGTCGCGCTCGATCTCCTGCACGAGGCTGGCGGTGGACGCGCCGGGGTGGCGCAGCTGTTCGATAACGTTGAGCACCACCCGCGGCACCTTGGGAAGGGCACTGTCCAGCAGCACGGCCTCGCGGGCTTGTGCCAGGCGCCGGGGTAGCGAGGCCGGATCGGGATCGAAGCCGATCTCGCCGGGGTTCGGTTGCGCGTTTGGGTTCACCTCAGGCCCCCTTGGACGGCGTGGCCAGCGCTTGGCGCAGCCGCTCCTGCTCGACGTTCCACAGCGTGCTGTCCATGCGCTTGAGCGCGGAAGACTGTCCGCGTACCTCGTCGCGCAGTTCGTCGGCCGATGAGGCCACCTGCTCGAGCCGGTTGCCGAGCGCGTCAACCCGGCCCAGCGCGTCGTCCAGGCGCGCCATCAGCTCCTCCTGCCGCGGCAAGTGCTCGAGCATCCGGTCCAGCCGCTCCTGCGCGGCCCGGCTGTGCTCGAGCACACCGCCGGTCGAGTCGGCCAGGCGCGCCATGGCCGGCACCGCCGTGCCCAGCGCGCCCACCGCGGCGGCCGTGCGCTCCAGCACCGCCTCCTGGCTGGCCACGCGCTCGGCGAGCTGGGTCGAGGCCTTTGCCGCGCCGTGCACCTCGGGCACCAGCGCCTCAATGCGGCCGGCCACACGCTGCAACCCAGCGTCAGCGGCACGGTGCTGCTCGAGCACGTCGGCCAGCAGCGAGGCCAGGAAGCGCTCAGTGATCTCGACTTCCTTGTTGACCTTGCTGGCTTCGGCCATCGACAGCACCTCGCGGCGCACCACTTCCACGAAGTCGGTGGCGCACTTGCGCACCACGACCATCTGGAAGCCGAGGACGATCGAGCCGACGAGGCCGAACATCGACGCCGAGAAGGCGATGCCCATGGCGCTGAGGGGCTTCTCCAGCCCGCCGACGATCTTGGCGAATTCCTCCTCCATCTTGCCGCCACCGCCAGCGCCGGCGGCAATGGTGCCAATCAGCTCGGAGGTCGCGACCAGGGTCTGCAGCAGGCCGATGAAGGTGCCCAGCAGGCCCAGACCCACCATCAGGCCAATCAGGAACTGCGACAGTTCCTGGCGTCGCTCGAGGTACTGGCCCAGGGCCTCGAACTCGGGCTCGGTGGCCGCGCTGTGCACATACACCTGGTGGCCCAGGCCGAGCTTGCCCAGGCGTTCGATCATGCCGGTCACGTAGGCGGGTGGGCCCAGGCGGGGGTCCTGCACGCCGCTGCGCGCGCCGCCCTTTAGCCAGAGCAGCCCCTCGCGGAACACGCGGTCCTCGCGGTAAGTCGCGCGGACGTGGCCTGACATCGTCCACACGCCCCAGGCCAGGCACAGCAGGATCTTGCCGTTCAGCACGGCGGCCGACATCAGCGCGTTGCTGACGAAGTCCCATGTAAACGCGGCGCCGACCAGCAGCAGGATCACAGGCAGCCAGACCACGAAGGCGTAGCGGCGGCTCAAGCGCTCGCCCGTGAGCATCGGCGGCGCCGTCGCGGGCGCGGCCGCCGGTTCCTGTGCGGGCCAGGTGGGCTGGATGGTTTCGGTTGTCATCGGAGTTCCTCGGCGTGGGAAGCGTAGGCTTGGCGGGCGGGTTTCAACGGTCCCGGAAGGCGGTGCTGGCAAGTCCGCGGACCGGGCTCAGCAGGTACTGCAGCACGGTGCGGCGCCCAGTGACGACGTCGGCCAGCACCGTCATCCCTGGGGTGACACCCTGGCTGAAGGTGGCCAGGCTGGATGGATCCACCTCCAGCGCCACGCGGAAGAAGCGCTCGCCGCGCTCGTCCTGCAGGCTGTCGGCACTGATCTCGGTGATGCGCGCTTCGAGCGTGCCGTAGAGCGTGTAGTCGAAGGCAGCCACGCGCACGCGGGCCGGCTGCCCGGTCTGCAGCGCGCCGCGATCGGCCGGCGAAGCGCGCGCCTCCACGAGCAACGCGCCGCCGCTGGGGGTGATCTCCACCAGCGTCTCACCGGGCTTGACCACGCCGCCCAGGGTGTTGGCGAGCACTTTGTTGACGGTGCCGCCGACCGGGGCCGTGACCACCGTGCGGCGGACGCGGTCGTCCTCGGTCTTGATGTCCTCCTGCAGCCGGCGCAGCTCCACGCGCGCCTCGGAGAGCTGGGTGCGGGCCTCGCTGCGCGACTGGGCCACCGACTCGGCCTGCCGTGCCTGCAGCTCGATGGCGGCCGAAGCCAGCCGTGGCAACGTCGCCTCGGCCTCGCGGATCTGGGTCGTCAGCCGCTCGACGCGGCCGCGCGCCTCGAGCATTTCGAGCTGCGAGCCGGCCTGTCGCACCACCATGCTCTGCACCAGCACCAGTTGCTGGCGCGCCACCTCGAGTTCGGCGGCCAGTCCGCGCTTGCGCGCCTCGAGCTCGGCCGCCTCCTGCCGTTTTTGGGTCGACTGCTCCTCCAGCACGCGCAGGCTCTGGGCCAAGCGCGACTGGCGCGCGGCGAACGCCGCCGCCTCGTTGGAAACCTCCGGGGAGTCCTGGGCCAACAGGGGCGGCGGCACAAATCGGCTGGCCCCGGTGGCCTCGGCCTCCAGGCGCGAGGTGCGGGCAAGCAGGCCGTTCAGCCGGGCCTGTTTCTCACCGAGTATCGAACTGGCCGCGAGGTCGGACACCGCCACCAGGTTGTCGCCCTGCCGGACCACATCGCCCTCACGCGCGTAGACAACGGAGACGATGCCGCCTTCAAGATGCTGCACCAGTTGCGGCTTGCCCGACGGGACGATGCGGCCGGTCGAGCGCACCACGCGATCGACGGTGGCCACCGCGGCCCATGCGAACAGCCCGACCGACAAGGCGGCCACGGAGTAGATCAGCCAGCGCGGCCGGCGCAGCCGGCGGCCCCCGTAGCGGGCGCCGTCGAAACGCAGGTACCAGGGGTCGGCCGGTGCACCGGGTACACCGGGCGCGGGCGCAGCGGGAGTCACTTCGCATCCTCCATCGTCACAACCACGCGCGGCATGTCCCCCGGCCCTTGCGGATCGAGCCGCGTCGCGATGCGCGCCGCCGGCACGCCCTGCTCCAGCAGCTGGTTGCGCACCGCCATCAGGCGCATGAACGCGGCGCGCTGGTTGTCGCTCAGTTCCAAGGAAGGCCCGGTGGCCACCAGCGCGACGCGGGTGCCCGCGGGCGCCGCCTCGAGCGCCACCTTGACCGGGCCGAGCGCCTGCACCAGGTTCTTCTGGGCCACGTCGTCCAGCGTCAGCGCGCCCTGCTCGTACTCGAGCACCAGCGAGCGCGTGGCCGGGTTGACCGTCGCCGGACGTGCTTGCGTGGTGCGCTCATTGCCCGCCACGGCGATGCGCACACGCGCATCGGCCGGAGCTGGTAACGGCGTGTCGGAGGACGGCGCCCGGACGGCTCCCGGCTCCACCGGTGGGTTCTTCTGCGACGCCTGCAGCTGGACGTTGGCCGCCTCCAGCTCGGCGAGCTTGCCCGCCATCCGGCTGGCCACCATCTGCATCGCGAAGCTGAGCGCGATGGCCAGCACCACGATGACGAACACCATCGCGATCACCACATTGGTGAGCGCGTCCACGAATCCCGGCCAGTACTCGCTTGTGCCGCCGCCACCACTTGACATCTGTTTCTCCCGTCGTTGCGTTGCCGCTCAGCGCGCTGCCGGCTGGCCGAGCTGCATGCTCAATGAGCCCATCAGATGCGCCAGCCGCCATTGGCTCTGCGCCGTTGCCACAAGAACCTGCGTCAGGTCGAGTTGGCTCTGGTAGTGGCGCTGGTAGGCATCCAGCACGTCCAGCAGTGGCCGACCGTTGCCCACCAGCTGGGCCTGGAACGCCTGGACCACCCGCTGGTTGCCGTCGAGCTCCTCGCGCACCGAGACGAAGCGCTGGCTGGACGCCTCCAGGTTGGCGTAGGCGCTCTGAATCTCGAACCGCAACCGCCGCTCGGTCGCGGTGGCGCGTGCCTCGAGTTCCCGGCGCCGCGCGTCGGCGGCACCGGCCTGAGCGGTTGACGTGCCGCCGTCGTAGGCGTTCAGGCTCAGCACCAGCATCCCCTTGATGTCGTTCGTCTCCCCCGAGGTGCCGCTCGCATTGCGGGCGCGGGTGTGGGTGAGTTCGAACTCCAGCTTCGGCGACGAGCGCGCGCGCGCGATGCCCCGCTCCAGCCCGGCGGCGGAGATTTCCAGGCGCCGCCTCGTCGTCACCACCGGGCACGTTGATGGCCTCCACGCCCGCCATCGAAAGCGCGGGCGGCACGTTTCCGTACAGCCGCTCCATGTTGCGCAAGGCACTGAGCAGCTGCGCCCGCGTGTCGGCCAGGGTCGAGCGCACGTTGGCCACGCGCGCTCTCAGCCGGTCGGCCTCGGCCTGACTCGTGCCACCGGCCGCCGCGCGCTCACCGATGTAGCGCGCCAGCTCGGCCAACCGGGTCTCGTACTGCTCGCCCAGCGACAGCCCGACACGCGCCTGCAGCACGCCCAGGAACGCGAGGCCGCCATCCAGCAAGGCCTTGCTGTCGGCGTCGCGCAACTGCTCGGTGGCCGAGCCCGTCAGCAGATCCTGCCGCTGCACCTCCATGCCGGCCGGCCGGTCGATCAGCGACTGGCGCACCGACGCCATGGCATCGAGCCGATACAGGATCGCGGTCGGATCGACGGAACGGGTGATCCCGCGCCCGCCGGCCGTCCGCACCGTGACTTGCGGCAGCAAGGCACCGAACGCGGCTCTCCGCGTCTGCCCGAACGACTCCAGCCGCAGCTCGGCCGCCGTCACCTCGGGGCTTTGGCGCGCGGTACCCACTGCCGCGTCGTAGAGCCTCAGCGCCGCCCCATCGGGCACCGGCTCGGCGGGGCGACCCGGCGATGCAGGATGCATGGGCAGCACCGTCGGCAGCCCGAGCAGGGTGTGCAGCATGTCCAGTCGAGGCTGGGGCAGCGGGCTGCCGTCGGTCGACGCCGCGGGCGGCAGAGCAAGGCTTTGCCCAGTGGAGCCGGCCGCTGCGCTGGCAACGACGCCTGCCGCCGGCACGGCCACCCCGTTAGGGCCTGCGGGCGCGGCCGCCACGACCGCGCCAGGCGCCGCCGGGAGCGCTGATGCCCCGCCCGCCAGTGGCGCCGCTGAGGCCAGCTGTGCGGCGCCTGCTTCGGCCGCTCGCGCCTTGGCTGGCCCGACGGATGCAGAGCTCGGGACCAGGGCCTCAGACGCACCGACGGCCGGCGGCGCAGCGACAGAAGCTACCGAAGCGACCGGAGCGACTTGGCCCTCGCGGGCTAAGGACTTGACGGCCGCCAGCCCACGCGGCCGCGCCACGCCCGGCGAGCGGGCAGCCGGCGTGG
>JBIJAP010000188.1:0-7007 GCA_044345715.1 Rubrivivax sp. | reverse complement strand
TTCTGCGACATGGTGGTGCTCCGTGGGTAGGTGCACCATCATCAGCGTGGGCTGGCTCATGGGGTGAGCCACTTGAAGCTCGTTGCTAATCAGGAGCCCTCTTGCGTCAACAAAGACAACCAAAGCCACGTGTCGGATCTCGTCGCGGGCACGGGCTTTCAGGCTCAGGTGGTGGCCAAGGACGGCCAGATCATGGTCAAGCACGGCACCGTGCTTCTCCCGATCGCGGTTTGGGAGGCCTCGATGGTGGCGCTGTCGACAACAATCAACAGGGGGACCAACCTCGCATGCGATGGCCAGTCCGTCGTTCAGCGCGCCCGCAGTGTGCTTGAGGGCGCGAAGAATGAACTGCGCCACTTCCTCAATCCGGAAGAGATTGCCGCGTGGAGCTTAGGGATTGGCGCTGTCATCTTTGGTGCAGCCCTGGAAATGCTGAAGCCTGAGTGGTTGAAGTCCACGAGCGGCAGCTAAGTTCCCCGCTGCTTGTCCCTTGTCGTCTTCGCAAAGACCGATGGTGGGCATGGCGGGCTGATGGCCGGAAGCTGAAGAAGATGCCGAAGCGGGCGTGCACGGCCGGGCTCAAGGAACCGGCCGTCAGGCCCGCACCAGCAGTGGGCATGCGCTTGGCCGCCAGGAGGCTTTCCTCGCCGCGCCCTGGGGCATGCCGCGAGCGAGGTCCGCCCTCTAGTGCTGGAGCAGGCGCTTCAGCCACGGCTTGAGGCCCACGCTGCCGCCCGCTCGAAGATCGGAGGGTCGGGCGCTCGCGCTGCCGGGGCCTGCAAAGCACAGCAAAGCTGCGCGAAACAGAGCAACCCCAGACTGGGGAATGGGTGCATCACGGACCCAACTTCGTCCATCGACTCGAAAGACACGCACATGGGTTCGAACCTGAACCGCTGGCTGGTCGGCGCCTGTTGGCTGCTGGCCTTGGTGGCCGGGCTTAGCGCAGCCAGCAAGGGGTCGCTGTGGGTGGGGGTGATGTGGTCCCTGCCCGGGGCAATGCTCGTTACCCTGGTGGTGGCCAGCTGGCCGCAGAAACCAGCCACGCGCAACTTGGCCGCACTCGGCGTGGTGTGGCAGATGGCGCTGATTGGCGCCTACTGGCCCTTCAGCCTGAAGCCCACCGAGCAAGCCCTCGAGGTGCCGACGGCATGGCCTTTGCACACCGTGCTCATCGGCGTGTTGCTGGCACTGTTGCTGTTGGGGTTCCTGTCGGCATTCCTGTGGCCGGCACTTGCCTTGCGTGCCCGCCTGGCGCGAGCCGCTCGCGCAGTGCAAGCCCAACGTGAACAGGCGCTGGAGGCCGTGGGGCAGATCTTTCGCGGCGATACCGGTTTGGTGAGATGTTGGCAGGAATACCTCAACCAGGTGCGCACCACGCCCGACGCTCATGGAAAGCCACGTGAGTTTGCGCTAGCCAGCGCCGGAGCGGTCTTCGACCCCTACGTGCTGACGCAGTCTCGGCTGAGACTAGATTTTTTCAAGAACCTGCCCGGCATGCTGACCGGGCTCGGGATCATCGGCACCTTTACCGGCCTGATCATGGGCCTGCGGCAGTTCCGCATTTCGCAGAACCCTGAGGTGGTGCAGGTGAGTCTGGAAGCGCTGCTGGCCGGCGTCTGGGAGGCTTTTCTGGTTTCTGCTCTGGCCATTTCCCTGGCCATCGTGGTGACGCTGATCGAGAAGCTCGTACTCAGCGGCATCGCACGGCAGGCCGATGCACTGGCTCACGCGCTGGACGGGGTCTACCCCCCCCGACCGCAGCAGCCCAGCGATGCCTGGGCAGCCCGCCTGCTGGAGGCGCTGCAGCACTTGTCGCTACCGCCCGACGCCATGCGTCGGGCCCACGCCGAACCGGTACCGGGCATGGAGGCGATGGTGCCCTTGTCCTTGGCCGAGGCGCCGCCGCCTGCCCCCGCCCCGATGCCCGAATGGGCCCCCGCACTGCAGCAGCTGAGCCAGCACGCCCAAATGACAAACCAGGCGCTGGGCGCGCTGGCGCAGCAGCTCCCCGAACTCCTAGGCCGGCAGCAACTCCAGACGCAGCAGGCCCTGGGCCAAAGCATGCAGGTGATGAAGACCCTGGCGGGCCGGCTGGAGGGCGTGGCCTCGTCGATCGAAACATCGGGCCGCAAGACTTTAGAAACCGTCGCGGCCCGGCTGATGCAGTCGGAAATGCACATGGTGTCGCGCCACCAAGCCGTGGGGGAACATCTGGCGGAGCTGGTGCAACGCATCGAAACACTGTGCGGTCTTCTGCAAACCGACCGAAACGACCTGCTGAACAGCAACGACTACGGCAGCGGCGGGGGCAGCGCGGGCCCGGCGTGGCCCATGCGTGAGGACCCCTATCGCGAACCCCGCGAGCCACGGGATGGGACGACCGCACGCGCCCTTGCCGCAGCGGGTGGTGGCGGCCTCGCCGTCCCCTACGGCTATCCCCACGCGGACGCCTTGGGTGCCATCGATGAGGCCTTTGGCGCCGAGGGCTGGGGTGAACCCCAGCCGCAACCGGCGCGGTTCGGGGTATGAGCCGCGTCACGGCTCGCGGGCAGGCTGGCCGCCGAGGCAGCGAGGGCGACGACCGCGCGTTCTGGATCTCCTACTCCGACCTCATGACCGCGCTCATGGTGCTGTTCATGATGGTGATGGCCGTGGCCCTGATGGCCGTAAAGCGGCCGGAGCCGCGAGAGTCCACGCGCTCGGCCCGGACCTTGGAGCCGCGGCCTCACTCGGCGGCGGCCGCCGCCAGCACGCCCCCGGGCGAGGCGCAGGCGCTGGCGCAGTTGGCCCGCGAGATTGCCGAGGTGGCACAGGCCACCCCCGGCGTGCACTTCGACGCCCGGCGCCTGGTCGTCGACTTCGGTGATCGCGCTCGTTTTGCCACGGGCAGCCACAAGCTCGACGCGGACAGCGCAAGGCTGCTGCGCGAATTCGTGCCGCAGTTGCTGGCCATCGCCCGCAAGGAGCCTATGCACGACTGGGTGCAGCGCATCGTCGTGGAAGGCTTCGCCGACCCGCGGGGCGACTACCTCTTCAACCTCAACCTCAGCCTGCAGCGGGCGCAACGGGTGCTGTGCGCCTTGCTGGAGCCCACCACCGACGGCAGCGCGCTCAGCGTCGAGCAGCGCACGCAGGTGCGCGACATTTTCTCGGTGGGCGGCTTCTCGTTCAACGACCAGCGCGACTCGATGGACGCCAGCCGGCGCATCGAGCTGCGCGTGGAGTTCGGGCCCCGCCCGTCCACGGCCGGCGCGCCGGCAGGCGAACTCGGCAGCTGCCGTCTTCCGGCTTGACCCGATTGGCCTGAGCCGGCTGGCGCAAAGCGCCGCAAAGACACCGGAAAGGGACTGGGGAAACACTGGCGCGCGGGCAGCTTCCTTCCCCCTACGTAATGGCTCTGCAGGGCCAAGAGGAGATTCATTTGAGCAACAACTCAGTCAGCCAGATCGGTGGCAACACCTACGTCGCGTCCACGGGTACGGCCAACTACCTGTGGAACGACAAAAACAACAACGGCAGCGTCGACGCAGGCGACCTGTTCGTGCTCACCCGCCAGTCCGACGCGTCGGTCACCACCTACGTGGTGGGACAGAACGAGGGGATGATCGCCTGGGGTGACCCTCACCTCGACAACTTCGCCTTGACTGCCGAGGGCAAGACGGCGGTCATCGCGTCACTCGGCGCGGCGTTCGCAGACGCCAAGGACAACGGCGTGGTGGACAACGCGGCGCTGCTTGGCAACATCGACGCTGCCCTGGCGACGCACGGCACGCGCGACAACATCATGGACTTCCACAGCAACATCGCCGTCAGTCTGACCGATGGCACGCGCGTCGAGTTTGATGTCGCCAGAATCGGGGCAGTGGCCGTCACGGACAACGTGGACATCGAAGTGGTGGACGTGCAGGGGATGAAGCGCACCGTCACCCTCAACGAGATTTGGGCGGGAAACGGGGGCGCTGGCCAGTCCGGGGTGATCGACACCACTGACAACGTCGCTCAACAGGCGGTGAAGGATTCCAATTCCGTGTACCTGTTCCACGAGTACAAGGACGCCAACGTCATGCAGGGCACGATGATGTTCGGAACCACCGCCGGCACCGCGAACTACGCCTATGTGGTCGACGCCGACGGGAAGCTGAATCTGGACCACGGCAAGCTCACGTTGGAATCGATCCGCTTCCACGACACCGTCCTTCGTGGCCACGAGATGCTCCGCCAGGCGATGCAGCTAGGCGGCTATGACGAAGAAAACTATGACGAGCAGGAGGAGCAGGCAAGGGCACAGCAGGGGAACCGCGCCGTTGCTGCACCCCTGGGCAAGGCCAACTGAAGCGACCGGGAACGACTCATGAACACAGACAACATCGACAACATCCAAGTCGCTCGAGCCTACGCCCACAACCTCAGCGTCGGCCGGGCGATGTTGCAGATGCTGAAGGCGGCCCGCGACGATGTCGAGCCGGAGTTCCAGAAGCAGCAGGACATGCTCGACAAACATATGTCCGCACGCATCGCCCAGGCGGTCACGGGGTTCGGCGCGTAGCCCCCCCCCCGAGTCCCAGCCCCAAAAGGGGCGTTGAAACCCTCCCATTCACTGCAAACGGCCAACACGCGCCGAACCGGAAGGAACACCCATGAGCAGCTCGATCGAAGGCGTCAACTCCACCTCCAACATCGCCAAATCCCTATCCAGCATTGACCTTTTCGACAAGGACCCGAGCACGCGCAACGACGCTGAGAAATTGGGCGACAACATCTCTGGCCTCGCGACGGGCGTCGGCGCGTTCATTCCGGGGCTCGGGCCCATCATCTCGGCTGTCGGCGCGGCGGTCGCATTCATCGGCGGCCTGTCGGGCTGAGCCGGGAGAACGAAGCATGCGCCTTGGCTCGAAAATCTTACGCGTCAGGCGCAGCCGTGCAGCCCCTCGCAGCGCAACGCTGCGAGGGTTTTTGTTTCTGCTGGGACTGTCGGCCTTTCTGTGGGTGGCGCCCGCGCAAGCGCAGGAAATCCCCTGGCGCAAACCCACCTTCTTCGACCTGCGGGCCACGAACGAGCCCTTGAATGTGTTCCTTAGCCGCTTGTTCACGCTGCACGGGCTGCCAGCGGTGATGAGCCCGGCGGTTGCCACCGGCATCGTCAACGGCCGCTTCAAGGGTCGCGTCGACGCGGTCTTCAGCGAAATCAGCGAGACCTACGGATTGGTCTGGTACTTCGACGGCACCACGGTCCATGTCTACAGCCTTGCCGAGCTGGAAACGCGGATACTGCAAGTGGATCCGGTGGACACGCCGCGCATTGACCGCACCCTCACGCAGATGCGGCTGAAGGACGCCCGCTTTCCACTTCGTATATCAGCGGCCGAAGGTCAGGTCCTCGTCTCGGGCCCGCCGCGTTATGTGCAGTTGGTCAGCGAGGTGGTCGAGCGCGTGGCCGCGGCACCAAGCCAGCCCAAGACGGCCCTGGAGGTGCGCGTGTTCCGGCTGCGCTACGCCCGCGCCGCCGACACCACCGTCAGCATCGGTGGCGTCGACACACGGATCCCGGGCATCGCCAGCGTCCTTAACGAGGTGGTGGGTGACGTGCGGCAGGAGTTTCGCCCGACGGCCCGCAGCAGCCCACGCACGGTGCCGAGCGTGCGCGGCCGCGGTTACAGTGGCGTCGGTCGCTCGAACGCCTCTCGGCCGGGCGGCCCTGACGAGTCTGGTGTCGTCGCGACGCCGGCTGGCGAGGCCGCTGGCAGCAGCGCAGCCGCTACGGCGGCCATGCCCGGCGCCTTGTTGCCGCCGCCGGGGGCGCTGCAGCCGGCCCTGCAAACCGCCCAGACAATGCTCCGTTTGCCCAAGCCACAGGACGCCGACGTGGCTGACCCGCCACAAAGCGCTGTGGTGCGTGCCGAGCCGCGCATCAACGCCGTGATCGTTCGCGATATCCCGGACCGCATGCCCATGTACGCCCGGCTGATCGAGGCCCTGGACATCGACACGCCGTTGCTGGAAATCGAAGCCTCCGTCATCGACATCTCCGACGACAAGTCCGAAAGCCTCGGCGTGGACTGGCGACTGCACGGCCGGCGCTTCGATGTGGTGGGGTCTCCCAACGGCCTGGCAGGCCGAGGGAATCTGCCGGAGAGCCAGCGCAATGTCGCCAACGACCTGCTGTACAGCAACAACCCCTTGTCGGCGGGCGCCGGCCTGGTGGGGACGCTGATCTTCGGCAATGAGCGCAACTACTTCCTAGCCCGTATCAACGCTCTGGCGGAGCAGGGCGACGCGCGACTGATCTCGCGGCCCCGGGTGCTGACCATCGACAACACCGAGGCGGTGCTGCAGAGCACACGCGAGTTCTACGTCCGGGTGGCGGGCCGCGACGAGGTGGACCTCTTCAACGTGAGCCTTGGCCTGACCATGCGGGTGACTCCCACCGTGGTGGACGATGGCCAGGGCGTCCGCGTGAAGCTGGTGGTGCGCATCGAAGACGGCGCCATCCAGGGCAACGCCACGGTGGATCAGATCCCGATCGTGAGCCGCAACGCCATCTCCACGCAGGCCCTGGTGGGCGACGGGCAAAGCCTGCTGATCGGTGGCTACCGGGTCGAAGAGCGCCGGAATGACCGCGCCGAAGTGCCGGGCCTGTCTAAGGTGCCCCTACTGGGCTGGCTGTTCGGCCAAAAAAGCTCGAGCGTGCAACGGGTCGAGCGCATGTTCCTGATCACCCCGCGTATCGTCAACCTGCGCCAGATGGCCGCAGCCGCGCTTCAGCCGGCCCCGGCGGCGGGCACGGGCGCCAGCCCGGAGCGCGGGGCGGCGTCGCCACTGAATTCAGCTCCTGCGGCTGCGCTCCCAGTCCCTGCGCCGCAGCGGGCGATCGACCCACAGTTCGGCGAAAGCCCGTAGCCCGCGAAAGCGCCATGACTTTGTTTCGCCCAACTCCAGGGCCCTGTTTGCACTTTGGACCCGGCCTGGGGCGCTTTGCCGCGGTAGCGATCGAGGGCTCTGCATGA
>JBIJAP010000045.1:0-13586 GCA_044345715.1 Rubrivivax sp. | reverse complement strand
GCCGTCCATCGTGGCGGCGGACGAGGGTTTGACCGACAGCATGGCGCCGGTTAGCGCGGCACCCCGATGCGTTCTGCGGGTGCTGTCGGGTGACCATACGGGTGCGGAATCGGAAATCGTCAGCGACCGGGTACTGATCGGCAACCTGGAACACGAGTGCGACATAGTCCTCGACGTCAAGAGCCCGGGTCGTCAGGCCTGTCTGGTTCGCGTCAGTGACGACGGCTGGACGGTGCTCGCCATTGCCGGCGAACTCTGGCTCGACGAGATCTACATCGCTCCCCAGCAGACCTGCATGCTGCGCCCGGGCCAAGTCTTGACCCTTGGGCGCGTGGCTCTGTGTCTGGCCGACCCCGACGCCATCGACTGGGCTCAGGTTCGCGTGCCGCGGGAACTGGCCATACCCGAGGGAGCCGGCGCAGTGCCGCACACGCCCGTGCTGCCGAACCGCTCGGCCATGCGCCGCCGATGGCAGGCGCTGAAGCTGGTGGCCGGGCTGGGCACGGGGGGGCTGGTGCTCGTGAGCGCCGCCGCTTACCTTTCGCAGGCCTGGATGGTGCGCGACATCGGCCCGCAGGCCGAGGCGGCGCACCTGCAGGCCGATCGCGCGCTGGTCGGCAGCCTGCCCTTCACCCAGGAAGTCTCGGTGATCCCACACCCCGAGCATCCCCGCAAGCGGCTTGTGCAGGGTTACGTCCCTGAGCGTCAGCAGTTGGCCTTGCTGGACAGCACCCTGCAACGCACCGGCACATCGGCAGAGCTGCGGGTACACGCCGTGGACGCCCTGGGCGACGAGTTGGGACGCCGCTTCGACGGCATGCCGCGCCAGCAGGTGCGTTACGAGCAAAAGGGACGATACGAGTTGGAAACCGCGCTCGAACGCCTGCCCCTACACGACCGACAGGCCCGAGTGACGCTGCAGGAAATGCCCGCCGTCAATGGGCTCGCGCTCAAGACCGTGGACGTTCAAGGCCCCGATGGCCAGCCCGTTGTCGTGCGCTACGAGCGCTCCGCCGAGCGCCCGGGCGACCTGGTGGTGTCCCACCTCGACGACGCGCTGGGCCGAAGGGCGGTGAAGGTACTCGAGGTCAGGCTGGGCGAACTGCCTTCGGTGGTGTTGGAAGACGGCATGCGTTACTTCGTCGATGCCCGTCTGCCCGACGGCTCCACCATCGCTTCCATCGATGAGCAGAGGCTTGTCCTGCGCTCTCCTGCCGGCGCCGAACGCGAAATTGTGTTCGACCGGATTTCCATCACAAGGCCGAAGGGGCCGCGGCTGTCGCCGCGAAACTGACGTAAATATCCAGCAAAGGACTGCTGTGAAGAATCGGACTCGTGGGGTGATCGAGACTCCACGCAAGAAGATGGTTTAGTTGAAAAAACTTGGTGGCGCCGCGCGGGGCAAAGCTAAGTCGTCACGTCATCCGCGCAACCAACAGGAGAGAATCATGGCAAGCATCGCAGCACAAGCAGACGCCGGACAAAAGGCTCTTGACGCGTCCAACGACCGACTGGCAGCCCTGCTGAACAGGACCGACCTCTCGGCCGGTGATCTGATGGAAGCAATGAACAAGGAGAACGGTGTCGCCGCCTTCGCCCAGGGTTTCCTGTCGAAGAACAAGGACGACAACAAGTTCGTCAGCCGTCTGGCCTGATGCACGTGTCGGAAGGCGAACCCAGCTGCTGCCCGCGCGGGGCTCGCCTTCCGTTTTTTCTGTTCGCTCGACAACAAGCGCGGAGACTGAGATGAGCAACGAAGCCATTGCCGCTGTGGGTTGGGTCAGTTCAGACCCGATGGAGCGCTACCGCGCCGCCCAGCAGCACATCGACCTGGCGAACTTCGATCCCTCTGCCAAGGGTGCTCATCTGAGTGTGGCCGTGCCCATGGACGTGGATCCCACCAAGTCCAGCCTCAACGTTAGAAACCTCTACAGCGCCGTGGAGACAGGCATGCGGGACGGCTTCATTGCACCCGACATGGAGCGACTTATGGGCCTGCTCGAAGAAGTCGGGCGACCCGGCAGCAACGTGTCGGCGGGCCAGATGAACGCCGAGATCATGATCGCCACCGGCAAGGTGGGGGTCGCTGAGGCACTGGCCAAGATCAGTAGCAAGACGGCCGAGGGCCTGCAGACCCTGGTGGTCAAGCAGGGTTGAGGTCTTTCGCCCGCCTCGACCACCGCGGCCCACCCTCACCGCTCCTCATCGGCATGGCCTTGCTGCGTCGAATTTGGCTGCTGCCTTTGGCGCTGGGCCTGCTGGTGTTGGCCGGCTGCTCCCAGCAGCTGTTCGGGGCCTTGGACGAGTCCGCGGCCAACCAGGTGGTGGGCGCCCTCCGCGTGGAGGGTTTGCAAGCGCAGAAAGAGGCCGCGGGCGAAGGGCTGTGGCGCGTCACAGTGGCCGATGGCGACTTTGCGCGCGCCGTTCAGGTGCTGAAGCGACACAACCTGCCCCCGCGGGATTTCGACGGGCTGGGCGAGGTGTTCAAGAAAGAATCGCTGGTTTCCACCCCCACCGAAGAACGCGCCCGCCTCATCCACGCCATGTCGCAGGAGCTGGAACGCTCGCTACTCGAGATGGACGGCGTGATGGTGGCGCGTGTGCACCCCGTCATTCCGCCACACGATCCACTGAACCCCGGCAAGCTCGCGGCCACGGCATCGGTGCTCATCAAGCACCGTGCGGGGGCCGAGGTGGCGGGCCGCGAAGGCATGGTGAGGGCCTTGGTGGCCGCCGGTGTGGAGGGGCTGAGCTACGACAACGTGCGGGTGCTGATGGTGGCCGCCGAGCCCCAGCCCGCGCTGCCCGAAGAACCGCAGATGGCGCAGGCCTTGCCGCCGGTTTTCTGGGGGATTCTGGGCGTGCTGCTGGGCCTGCTGCTGCTCGCCTATTTCGCGTTGAACTGGCGCGACAAGGCGATGGTCGGTCTGGACGAGCTGCGGGGCCGGCTGGTGCGCAAGCAGCGCACGGCGGAAGGCAGGAAGTGAGCCAGCCTCTGCCGGTGCCTCCCGGCGCCTCCCAGCTCGACCTGGACGTCAAACTGGGCCGGGAAGGCTCGCTGGACGTCGGCCGTGGCCTGCTAGCGTTCAACTGGCTGCCTGCCGCCTACGCGCATCGCGACTGGCTAGGCCCCTGGGGTGCCTTGCTGGAGCCGCGCGAAGCAACGGGGATGCGTCTCGTGCGGCGCGTCTCGGGCGTGCTGCTGGACCGCTATGCCCTGCGCGACCGCTATGTTCGAGACCTCGGCCGCCACGCCTGGCTGCTTCAGCCGCACGCAACGATCCGCCGCGTGAGCACCGAGCTGGGCACCGCGATGCTGGGCGGCTGGGTCCAGCACACCCTGGAGCGCCGCGAAGTGGCGCAGCAGGTGCGTGTGATGGGGCCGGCGCGCCGACAGCGTGCGCTGGATCAGGCCCGTCACCTGCGCGCCCTGCCCTTCGCCGGCGACCGCGGACCGACGTGGGGGCTGAGCTTGACAGGTCAGGCCAGCCTCTTCCGGCTGGGCCTGTCTTGCCTTTCGTCGTTGCTGAACGATCCGAGCACGGGCGCGCGCGAGCGCTTTGTGTTGCGCTTTTCGCACGGACTCATCCTGCCGCTGGAACTCTCGACCGTGCAGCAGGACGAGGCACTCGCACTCATCCACGCCGTGCTCGACGACCCCCAGGCCCTGCCGGTGGCGGCATGAGTTTCGGCGTGCTGCACCGTCAGCCCGAACACGAACTGTGGTTCGACGGCTCGCACATCGTGCGCCGCGCCTTCGAGCCGCTTCGCGACGCCGATGCGCTGCTGCAGCGGGCCCGCGCCGAAGCCGAAGCCTTGCGCGACCAGGCCTGGCAGGAGGTGCAGCGCCAATACAACGAGGCCCGTGAAGAGGGCCTGCGCGCAGGGCGGGCCGAGGCGCTGGGTGCTGTGCTTGGCAGCATCGAAATCGAATCTCAGCTGCGCGAGCTTCTGGCCGACCGCCTGGCCGACCTGGTTGAGCAGTGCCTGCGGGCCCTGCTCGGCGAAATCGGTGCCGGCGAGGTGTTGCGCCAGCGTGCCCGCCACCTGCTGCGACACGCCGCGCCGGGGCACGGGGTGACGCTCTACGCCCACCCTGCCCAGGCCGCCGCGGTGCGCGACGCCGTCACTGATCTCGTGGCCGATCAGGGGGGCTCCCTGCACTGGTTGCGGGTCCAGGGCGACGAGCATTGCGCCCCCGATGCGCTGGTGCTGGAGACCCAGGTCGGCTTCGTGGACAGCAGCGTCAGCCTGACCCTCGAGGGCCTTCGAGAGGTCATTGTGCAAGCGGTCCGGCGGGCGCACGGGCAGATCGGGCCGGGCGCTGCTGGGTCCTGACTACGGAGACGCGTTGTCACATCCCCTCTTAACCCCTGGCGCAACGGGCGCCGCTGAGGCCTGGCTGGCGGTACTCGACCAGGCCTTGGCCGAGGCCAGCGGCCGCCTCCTGAGCAGCACCGTACAGCGCGGCAAGCTGCAGCAGGCGGTGGGGACACTCATTCGGGCCAGCGGCCTGCGTGCCGATGTCGGTGAGTTGTGCCGTCTGATCGATCCGCGCAGCAAGCGTGAGCTGCGAGCCGAGGTGGTGGGATTCGATGCCGACATGGTCCTGATGAGCCCGATGGGCCCTCTGGACGGCCTCTCGGGCTCGACCCAGGTGATCGCCACTGGGCAGCGCCACGCCGTGACCGTGGGCAACCACCTGCTGGGTCGCGTGGTGGACGGCATGGGTGAAGTTTTCCTGGACGAGGGGGCGCCCATGCCCGCCACGGGCGAACGGCGCGTGGTGAACCGGCCGGCGCCCGAGCCTTTCCGCCGTCGTGCCATCGAAGAGGTCTTGCCGGTGGGTGTACAGGCCATCGATGCCCTCCTGAGCTGTGGCGTCGGGCAGCGCGTGGGCGTGTTTGCGCCCGCAGGCTGCGGCAAGAGCACCTTGCTTTCCATGCTGTGCCGGCACGCGGAGGCCGACGTGATCGTCATCGCACTCGTGGGTGAACGCGGACGCGAGGTTCAGGACTTCATGAACGAGGCGCTGGGCCAAGCAGCGCGACCACGCTCGATCGTGGTGGTGGCCACCTCGGACCGCCCGGCCTCGGAACGGCTGAAGGCGGCCTTCGTGGCGACCACCTACGCCGAGTTCTTCGCCGCCCAGGGCAAACGGGTGCTGCTGCTGGTCGACTCGGTGACGCGGCTGGCCCGTGCGGCGCGTGAGATTGGGCTGGCGGCAGGCGAACCGCCCACGCGACGGGGCTTCCCGCCCTCGGTGTTCACCACGCTGCCGATGTTGTTCGAGAGGGCGGGCCGGCTCGACAGCGGCTCGATCACCGCGTTCTACACCGTGCTGGAAGAAACCGACGACGGCGCCGACCCGGTCTCGGAAGAGGTTCGATCGCTGCTCGACGGGCACATCGTGCTCTCGCGCAAGCTGGCCGGCAAGGGCCACTTTCCCGCCATCGATGTGCTGCACAGCACCAGCCGGCTGTTCGAGCGCATCGTGACACCCGAGCACCTCGACGCCGCACGCCGCCTGCGTGAGCTGCTGTCGAAGTTCAATGAAGTGGAGGTGCTGATCCGGATCGGCGAGTTCCAGCGCGGGGCCGATGCGCTGGCCGACCAGGCCGTGGAGCACCGGGGCGCCATTGACGCCTTCCTGCGCCAGTCGCTACACCATCACCTGCCCTGGAACGCCACGATCGAAGCGCTGAACGGGGTGCTGCCGTGATTGGTGCGCTGCTGCCCATGCTCCGCCAGCGCCGCCAGGCGCGCCGGGACGCAGCCCATGCTCGCCTGGCCAGGATCCAGGCCGAGATAGAGGCCCTGCAGGCCGAGGTGCGTCGGTGCGCAGGCCAGCTGCGCGAGGCCGAGGCTGCCCGTCAGGCTGTGCTGCACGGCCAGGGCCATGCCGCCGACCCCCTGTGGCGCCAGGCGCTGCTGCCATCGTGCGAAGCCGTGGTCGAACGGCAGCACGCCGCCTGCACCCGGGCCCTGGCGGCCGTCGAACCGGCCCAGCGGCGACTGGCCGAAGCCCGCCAGGCACTGCTGCAGCAGGAGCGAGCGATGCTGCGCACCCAAGAGCTGGAGCAGCTGCAGCGTGCGACCGAGCAGCAGGCCGAAGCGTCCACCGAACAGTCGGTGGACGAAGACTTGGCGGCGGCATGGCGGCCGGGCGGGCGGACGGCGATGGCACCAGCGGGCCCGGCGAGAAGGAACCGAACTTGAACCCCTCGGGCGAGGACAGCGCGGGCAGTACCGCCGAGTCGGCCCATTGGCGGGCGTCGCGCGCGCGCCTGTTTTCGGCGCTGCCTCGTTACTCAGGCACGGCGCTCGCCCTGCGCAACAGGGCCTTTCTCAGCGCTCCCATGATTGTTGCGGGCGACCGCCTGTTGCTGTGGTGCGACCACGGCCCGGTGCGGACCATCGGAGAGCTGGCGTGCCGGCTCGGCGACTGGCCGCTGGCGCTGGCCGCTGACAACCTTGCGGCAGTGGAGTCGCGGCTCGAGGGATTCGAGAGCTTCGTGCCCACCGACACCTGTGCTGCCCTTGTGGAAAACGCGCTCAGCCCGATCCTGAGCCTCATCGAGCGCCTGGCGGGCCTGCCCGTGGACTGCGAGGAGTTCCGCCGCCGCCCCGCCGCGGTGCAGATGAGCGACGAGGTGCAGATCGGTTTCAGGGTGGTGGAGACCGAGCGCCTGCAGCCCCTGCTGCGCGGATGGGTGCGCGCCTCGCCCGACGTCTGGCGCCAATTGGATTTCGCGCGCGCGCCCACCCTGCACACCCAGCGCACCGATCCCGTGCCCGTGCGCCTGACGGTCGAGGTGGGACGTTTGCGGCTGCCGTTGCGCGAGTTGCGCGGACTTCAGGTCGGCGACGCCCTGAGACCGCAGTCCCGAATCCTGCGCTCCGATCATCTCAGTGTGCGGATCGCCGATGCGGGCAATCATTTCGTCCTGCGCGCACGCGTCCAGGGCGAGGACCTCTTTATGGAGCATGCCGTGAACACCCCTTCAGCCGTGGACGCCCCGCCCGACGAACGTGTAGCCCAACCAGGCGCCCTCGATGACGTCGAGTGCGACCTGACCTTCGAGCTGGGATCGTTGCGCATGACGGTGGGCGACATCGGCCGCCTGCGTGCCGGTCACGCCATGCGCCTGGGCGTGCGGCTGCAGGAGCAGCCCGTGCGCGTGCTGGTCAATGGCAAGCTGCTGGCCCGTGGTGAGCTGGCTGCTGTGGGCGACGAACTGGTGGTCGTTCTCACCGACACCGCACGTCTGCCGGGCGTCTGAGCCCGGCAACCCGTTCCGGCCCATAGCCTCACTGGTCGAACGCCGCGTGTACAGCCTACCCGACCCAGCGGTACTGATTCCGCTGTTCTTCGCGATCGGCATCCTGCCGATCGCCGTGGTCATGGCCACCTCATACACCAAGATCGTCGTGGTGCTGTCCCTGCTGAAGAACGCCCTCGGCCTGCAGCAGGTGCCCCCGGCCATCGTCACCAACGGGCTGGCACTGGTGCTCACGTGGTACGTCATGTACCCCGTGGGCCTGCAGGTAATGGCCGCAGTCGACGTCGACCAGAAGAGCCCGAAGACGGCCACCACGCTGACCGTCATGGAGATTGCGGCCAAGGCTCGCGAGCCTCTGCGCAACTTCCTGGACAAACACACCAAGCCCCATGAGCGGGCGTTTTTTCTGGACGCCGCCAAACGCACGATGGGCGGCGAGGTGGCCGCCACCATCGGCCCGCGCGACTTCGTGGTGCTTCTGCCGGCCTTTGCGGTCTCCGAACTCACCGAGGCATTCCTCATCGGTGTGCTCATCGCCCTGCCTTTCATCGTCGTCGATCTGGTGGTGGCCAATGTGCTCATGGCCCTGGGCATGCAAATGATGTCGCCCACCATGGTGTCCTTGCCGCTGAAGCTGCTGCTGTTCGTCATGCTGGATGGATGGTCGCGCCTGGCCCACGCCCTTGTGTTGAGTTACCAATGACCCCCGACACCATCGCCAAACTGGGCCAGGAGGCCCTGCTGCTGGCCATTCTCATGTCGGCCCCGCTCGTGGGCGCCGCGGCGTTGGTGGGCATCCTCTTCGGCGTGCTGCAGGCGCTCACGCAGCTTCAGGACCAGACCGCGAGCTTCGCCGTGAAGCTGCTGGTGGTGTTCGGCCTGTTGCTGGTGCTGATGCCCTGGTTGGGTGTGCTCATCTCCAGCTACGGCGAGCGGGTGCTGTCGGCCGTCGGCGGCCTGTGATGCCGGCGCTGCCGCCGGATCCGGGCCTGTGGCTGCTGAGCGTGGCCGTGTACGGCCTTCGGGCGATGATCGCCCTGTCGCTTCTGCCGCCCTTCGCCAGCCGCCTGGTGCCCGGCATGGCACGCGGTGCGCTGGCGCTGGCCCTCGTCCTGCCGGTGATCTGGCGGCAAATTGTGGAGCCGGCACCGTTGGACGTATCGGCCCTCGGCCTGCTGCTGCTGGCCCTGCGCGAAGCCGCCATCGGCTTGGTCATCGGCCTCGGATTCGCCGCCTTCTGCGCCGGCTTGCAGGCAGCGGGCGAGATCATCGACCACCAGACCGGCCTGACCTTCACGCAGAACATCGATCCGATGAACGGCAACTCGACTTCGATTGCTGCGTTGTTCATCCAGCAGATCCTCTTCCCCGTGCTGATGGTGGCGGGCTTGGTTCTGATGCTGGCCGACGCGCTGTACCTGAGCTACCAGTGGCGGCCCGTTGGCCAAGCGCTGCCCAGCTTTGCCGGCCAGGTGCCCTTGACGCTGATCACCCAGAGCGCCGGCATCTTCACCCTGGCGCTGCTGCTGTCAGGCCCGGTGGTGCTGGTGCTCTTCGTGGTCGACGCCTGCGCCGGCATGCTCAACCGGGCGGCGCCGCAACTCAACGTCTTCAACCTCACCCTGTCGCTGAAGTCGGTCCTCGGACTGGGGGTGCTGGCGCTGGCGCTGCCAGCGATCGTGGAACGCTCGGTGGTGCTGCTGCTGACCGTGTCGCAGCAGATGCGGGCCCTCATCACGACAGGGGGCTGAATGTCCGGCGACAGCAGCGAAGAAAAGACCGAGAAACCCAGCGCCAAGAAGCTGCGGGACGCGCGCGAGCGCGGCGAGGTCGCCAAGAGCACGGAACTCGCTTCGTCGGCGTCGATGCTGGCGGGCCTGGTCACCGTGATCGCCCTGAGCGAGTCGACGGCGCAGCGGCTGGCGGCGCTGTTCCTGGCGGTGGAACGGAGCTTCGCGCGGCTGGAGAACGACGTGATGCTCAACTTGGCGCAGGAGGCGCTGTTCCTGATGGGGTGGCTCTCGCTGCCGCCCCTGGCGGTGGCCGCCGGTGTGGGCCTGTTGGCGTTGTGGCTGCAGACCGGCACCGTGCTCAGCCTCGACCCTCTGATCCCGAAGCTCGAACGCATCAATCCGGCCAGTGGACTGAAGAACCTCGTGTCCATGAAGACCCTGGTGCAGTTCCTCATGATGTCGCTGAAGGCCTTGGTGATTGGCGCAGCGGTGGTGATCGTCGGCCTGCGTCTCATGCCCGACGCGATCCGCGTGATTCACGCCGACATCGGCGCCGCCCTGGAGGTCGTGCAGTACGGCCTGATGCAGCTGCTGTTGTGGTGCGGCAGCCTCTTCGTGATGCTCGGCTTTGCCGACCTGGGATTCCAGCGCTGGCAGTACCAGCGCGACCAGCGCATGTCAAAGACCGAGCTGAAGCGCGAGAACAAGGAACAGCAGGGCGACGGCCACCAGAAAGCCGAGCGGCGCCGTGTCTCGCAGGAACCTTCGCGCGAGGATCTCTTGCAGTACATGCGGGCGGCTTCACTGCTGCTGCGCCATGGCGATGGGCGGATCGTCGTCTTCGTCTACAGGCCGGCGGCCAGCCCGACGCCCATCTACCTGCTGCGGGCCACGGGCGCATTCGCCCTGACCGTGCGCGCCTCGGCGGAGCGGAACCGGGTACCCCAGGTGCAGGACGACGCCCTGCTGGAGGCGCTGTACTCCCAGGTGGAGACGGCCAGTCCGATGATGCCTTCGATGGCGCCGCCCGTGATGGCTTACATCGCGAGGCAGGGCGCCGCCGCCCGGTGAACGCGCCGGCGCGTGGTAAGCCCCTTAGACGCGTGCCCCCGTCCTCAGGGTGGGACAGCCTCCTGGGCGGGGCAGTGGCGTGAGCCAAGGCTGGGTCGTGCCCCTGCGCCGGCGACACCGCGAAATGGGCCGCAAAGCATACTCAACCTTGAGCAAAGCGCAGGGCGGCAAGCTGCTTGGCGAGGCCCGGTGCGGGCCTCGGCCTTTTGATGGGTCCCCATGCGCTCCAATTCTTCCCATCCCGTCCTCACCTCACGCCTGACCGACTTCGGCCTGGTCGGTGTGGTGGTGGCCGTCATCGTCATGATGGCGCTGCCTTTGCCACCGTGGTCGCTGGACATCCTGGTGGCCGTCAGCATCGCCATCGGCGTCGTTCTGCTCCTGGTGTCCCTGTTCGTGCCCGCGCCGCTGGCTTTCAGCAGCTTTCCCGCGGTGCTGCTCATCACCACTCTCTTCCGCATCGCGCTGAGCGTAGCGACCACCCGCCAAATCCTGCTGACCGGCCATGCCGGAGACATCATCAGCGCATTCGGCAGGCTCGTCGTCGGCGGCAGCTTGGTGGTCGGGCTCGTGGTGTTCCTCATCATCACGGTGGTGCAGTTCATCGTCATCGCCAAAGGCGCCGAGCGTGTGGCCGAAGTGGGCGCGCGATTCACGCTCGATGCACTGCCGGGCAAACAAATGAGCATTGACGCCGACGTGCGGGCCGGGCTCGTCTCGCAGAACGAGGCCGTGGCTCGCCGGCGCGAGTTGATCGAGGAGAGCCAGTTCCATGGCGCCATGGATGGCGCCATGAAGTTCGTCAAGGGCGACGCCATTGCCGGCATCCTCATCGTTTTGGTCAACCTTCTCGGCGGCATCGCTATCGGCACGCTTTCGATGGGGCTGAGCATGGCCGACGCGGTCCATAAGTTCTCGGTGCTGTCCATCGGCGAAGGGCTGGTGGCCCAGATCCCCGCGCTGTTCGTGGCCCTGTCGGCCGCCATCATCATCACCCGAGGCGCGCCGGACGCCATGTCCAGCAACCTCGGCATGCAGATCGGTCGGCAGTTGTCGGGCCAGCCGCGTGCGCTGCTGCTCGCTGCAGGAGTGCTGGCCTTGTTTGCCCTGGTGCCAGGGTTTCCGGCCCTGACCTTCCTGGTGCTGGCCACCCTGATGGCGCTGTCGGCGACGGCCCTGGCGCGGCGGCAGCAGTCGGAAA
Organism: Rubrivivax sp.; assembly: GCA_044345715.1. Taxonomy (GTDB): domain Bacteria; phylum Pseudomonadota; class Gammaproteobacteria; order Burkholderiales; family Burkholderiaceae_C; genus Rubrivivax. Next base: position 2,298 of record JBIJAP010000045.1, on the reverse strand, counting down.
CCAGCGCACGCGAGGGCCTCGAGGTGCCGGGGGCCGCGCGCGAGGGCGAGGCCATGCCCATGCTGCTGAGCACGGACCGCCCGCGCGATCCACCCTCGGCGTTTCGCATCGAGCTCTCACCTGCGATGGCCGCCCGCCTGGGCGCGCGCGCCATCAGTGAGGCGCTGAAGACCGAGCGACGTCTGCTGCGCGAGCAGTACGGCGTGCCATTTCCGGGCGTGGTGCTGCACGTGGTTGCGGGTCTACCCGAGGACGGATTGAGGATCTTGGTGCAGGACCTGCTGGACGGAGCCTACGCGCTGCCCGAGGGCGCGGTGCTGGCCCTGGGCCCCCTCGGCGCCGGGCCCGCTGCGCTGACCCAGGAGGCCCCCGCGCTGCTGAGCCCGTGCCGCTGGATCGCCCCGGGCGACACCGAGGCCGCCACTCAGGCGGGTCTGGAAGTCCTGCCCGCTGACCGGGTGCTGGCCCGACTGCTCATGCGCACGCTGCAGAAGAACGCGGCGGCCGTGTTCGGCGTTCAGGAAGTTCGTCAGATCATCCGCGAAATTGAATGGCGATTTGGTGACCTCGTGCGTGAAGCGCAGACCGTCTTGCCGCTGCCCCGCATCGCGGACCTGATGGCGGCCCTGGCCCGTGAGCGCGTGCCCCTGACCGACGTCCCGGCCTTGCTTCAGGCCCTGATCACCAACGCCCCCGGGGCCTCCGATCTGACCGTGTTGTATGAGGGCGTGCGCATGGCGCTGGCGCGCAGCATCGTGGCCCGCCAGTTGCCGCCCGGAGCCGACCGCCTGCCGGCGGTGGTGCTCGACACCGAACTGGAAGCCCGCATGCGCGCCGCCCTGGTGATGCGGCCCGACGGCCCCGTGTTGGGCCTGGCCCCGAACCAGGCCGAAGAAACCCAGAAAGCGCTGCTGGCAGCGTTCCCTGGCGATGGCCGCTCCGCCACGCTGGTGGTGCCCGCCGACCTGCGCCGCGCCGTCAGCCGCTTGTTCCGCAGCGCACTGCCGGGGGTAGCCTTCATCTCGCTGGACGAACTTGCAGCGGTAGGCGTGGGCACCGAAAAAGTGGCGGTGGTACGGGGCTGAAAAGGCAAGACGTCCACCGGCCCGTCCGAGCCCGGTGCGGCGGACCTGCGCCCTTCCATCGGCCCCAAAGTCTGAGAGTCTTTCGAGCCTGCCCGAGCAGCGCACCCACGCGTGGCCGATCTAGGCGCAAAGCACAGCCATAGCCCGGGCTCTGGCGAGCATTTGCAACGACGAGCGGGCGCGCTTGGGTGTGATGCGCGGGCATGAACGGAAGGCTCGCAGGCCTCTCGCTGCTCGATGCAGCCGCTCCTTCGCTGACGGACCTCATGTCCCAGTGGCCGCGGGGTACGAGTCTTATCGGCGCCAGCAACTTGCGCATCGGGTTCTGCGCAGCATGGGGCGTGACGCCGTACTGACGTGCGGGTCCGACCGCTGCGCTCCAGATGCTTTCCTTGGCCGTCTGGCGGCATTCAGCCCGGCTCCGGCAGTGCTCCCTTTCCCCTTTCGGCGGCGGCCCCATCGCCGATCGCGCTCCGGCGGGCTTGCGCGGCTCGATGGCGAGCGCGACCCGGTTATCGTTCAAGGATGTCGCGCGGATGGAGTCGATCCTCCCGTTGAGCACCTTGGCCCCACCGGTGCAAGGGCGTCCAGTCCAGCGCCGCCTGGTGAGCGTGATGGTTGGCCTCGTGCACGCTCGGGTCAGCCGGTCCCGGCCGCAACCGCTGGCCGTTTACTCGCAGCGCCGCGTGATGCCACCGCGGATGCGCTGGCGCCCGCAACCGAACACGCCGGCGCCGACCCAGAACTCGGCGAAGCACACCCACTGCCTGGCCGGGGGGCCTTGTCGTGCGTGGAGGCCCGGGCCGGGAAGCCCCGATCTCGTGGTTCGGTGTGGCTTCAGCGTGTCTCGTACAACCCGAGCTTTTGGTGCAGCGGGGACTCGTCGGCTACGAACACGAAGGCCGGGGCCGCAGCCGAGGTGTTGGTCAGCGTGAGTGGCAGGTAGCCTGGCGCACAGGCGGTGTCGGCGCTGGCGAGCGCCAACCGAGGCGCGTCGGGGCCAGCGCCCACCGTCAACGTCGCGGCGCCTTCGATGACATGCCACACGCTGGCCGGCGAGCGCGCCGGCAGCGCCAGCACCTGGCCCGGCCGCAGCATCAGCGCGTGGAAGCCGAGGATGTTCTCGGCGTGGCCGCCGGTCTCGGGGTTGGTGTAGGTCAGCTGCACCGCTTCCTGGTCGGGCCGGTCTTCGGCCAGGGCCAGCAGCGCCGCG
>JBIJAP010000213.1:0-6194 GCA_044345715.1 Rubrivivax sp. | reverse complement strand
GAGCGCGGCCTGCTGAGCCTGTTCGCCATCGACGAGGCGCACTGCGTCAGCCAGTGGGGCCACGATTTCCGCGAGGAGTACCTGGGCCTGTCGGCCCTGGCCGAGCAGTTCCCGGGCGTGCCGCGCCTGGCGCTCACGGCCACGGCCGACGGCCACACGCGCGCCGACATCGTCGAGCGGCTGGCGCTGCAGAGCGCGCGTGTGTTCGTGGCCAGCTTCGACCGGCCGAACATCCGCTACACCATCGCCGAGAAGGACGAGCCGAAGAAGCAGCTGCTGCGCTTCATCCGCGACGAGCACGACGGCGACGCGGGCATCGTCTACTGCCAGAGCCGCAAGAAGGTGGAAGAAACCGCCGAGTGGCTCAAGGCCGAGGGCATCGACGCGCTGCCGTACCACGCCGGCCTGGACGCCGGCGTGCGCGCGCGCCACCAAGACCGCTTCCTGCGCGACGAAGGCCTGGTGATGGTGGCCACCATCGCCTTCGGCATGGGCATCGACAAGCCCGACGTGCGTTTCGTCGCCCACCTCGACCTTCCCAAGAACATCGAGGCGTACTACCAGGAAACCGGCCGCGCCGGCCGCGACGGCCTGCCCGCCGACGCCTGGATGACCTACGGCCTGGCCGACGTGGTGAACCAGCGCCGCATGATAGACGACGGCGACGCCGGCGAGGACTTCAAGCGCTTGCAGCGCAGCAAGCTCGACGCCCTGCTGGCGCTGTGCGAGGCGCACGACTGCCGGCGCGTGCGGCTGCTCGCTTACTTCGACGAAGCCAGCACACCTTGCGGTAACTGCGACAACTGCCTGCATCCGCCGGCCACATGGGACGCCACCGAGGCCGCGCGCAAGGCGCTCTCGGGCATCTACCGCTTCCGCAACGCCGCCGGCTCGGGGCGCTACGGCGCCGTGCACCTGATCGACGTGCTGCGCGGCAAGCGCACCGAAAAGGTGGCGCAGCACGGCCACGACACGCTCTCCACCTGGGGCATCGGCGCCGACGTGACCGAGGCGCAGTGGCGGCTCGTGCTGCGCCAGCTCATCGCCATGGGCCATGTGGTGGCGGAGGGCGAGTACGGCACGCTGGCGCTCACCGACAGCGCGCGCGCGGTGTTGAAGGGCGACGTGCCGGTGTCGCTGCGCCAGGCCGCCGAGCCCACAGCAGCGCGCAGCAAGCGCGAGCGTGGTGCGGCCAAGCCCGGCCGCAGCGTCAAACCGCCGCCGCTGCCGCTGGACGACGGCGCCACCGAGCGCTTTTTGCGGCTGAAGGCCTGGCGCGCCGAGGTGGCACGCGAGCACAACCTGCCGGCCTACGTGGTATTCCACGACGCCACGCTGGCCGAGATGGCACGCGAACAGCCGGCGAGCCTGGCTGCCTTGGGCGCCATCAGCGGCGTGGGCGCGAAGAAGCTCGAGGCCTACGGCGCGGAGATCCTGCGCCTGCTCGAGCAGGACTGATCAGCGCGCGCGCAGCAGTGCCTGCAGCTCGCCCGAGGCGATGATCGCCTCGAGATCCTGCGCGCCGCCCACGAGCTGGCCACGCACGAACACCATCGGGAAGGTCGGCCAGCCGGTCCACAGCTTCAGCGCGTTGCGACGCCGCCAGTCCGAGAGGTAGCCGCCGAACTCCAGGTATTCGTGGGCCACGCCCGCGGCCTGCAGCGCGCGGCGGGCGCGCTTGCAGAACGGGTTGAAGGCCATGCCCACGACGACTGCCGGGTGTGCATCGACAGCGGCCTGCACGCGGGCCACCACGTCGGCATGCAAGGAGGCCACGCGCTCGCGGATGGCGGGATGAAGGCGTTCTTCGGGCAGGATGTGTCGGGGCATGGCAGCATTGTCCGCGCCTGCGGCCCATCCGCGCGACAACCCTTGAGGAGACTTTCGATGACCAAGCTCTACTACAGCCCCGGTGCCTGCTCCCTTTCGCCGCACATCGCGCTGCGCGAGGCCGGCCTGCCGTTTGCGCTGGTGATGGCCAGTACCAAGACCAAGAAGCTCGCCGACGGCACCGACTTCACCACCATCAACCCCAAGGGCCAGGTGCCGGTGCTGGAGTTCGACGACGGCCAGCGCCTCACCGAAGGCCCGGCCATCGTGCAGTGGATCGCCGACCAGGCGCCCGTCAGCGGCCTGGCCCCGGCCGCCGGCACGATGGCGCGCTACCGGCTGATGGAGTGGCTGAACTACATCACCAGCGAGCTGCACAAGGGCTTCTCGCCGCTGTTCACGCCCGGCACGCCTGAAGAAACCAAGACCATGGCGCGTGCCAAGCTGGGCGAGAAGCTCGCCTGGGTCGACCAGCAGCTCGCCGGCAAGCCCTACCTGCTGGGCGACGGCTTCACGGTGGCCGACGGCTACCTGTTCACCGTGGCGGGCTGGGGCAAGTACGTGGGCGTGGACATCGCCCCGCTGGCCCAGCTGTCGGCCTTCATGGGCCGGGTGGCGGCACGGCCGGCGGTGCAAGAGGCGCTCAAGGCGGAAGGGCTGCTGAAGTAGAGCGGTCCGCCACAACCGCTCGCGCTGAAGCGGTCCGCCACAACCGTTCGCGCTGAGCCTGTCGAAGCGCAGGTGGTGAACCCGGGCTTCGACAAGCTCAGCCCGAACGGGGGGTGGTGAACCTGGGCTTCGACAGGCTCAGCCCGAACGGGTTGTGGGCGTTTGTGACTCAGGCCGGCTTGCCCTCGGCCGGCTTGAGCAGCGCCTGGCAGGTGGCACGCTGGCCGTCGGCGGCGTCGACCTTGCCGCAGAGGCCGTCGAGCTGCCGCTGCAGCCGCGCCAGCACGGGGCTCTTGCTGCCGTCGGTGTTCCAGCTGGCCAGCTTGTCGGCCACGCGCTTGTAGCTGCGGGCGCTGCGGCCCTCGAAAGCGGCCGTGTCCTTGGCCGCTTCGGCCAGCAGCGCGGCGACGGCCTTTTCGATGCGCGCCGTCTCGGTGGGCGCCAGGTCGATGAGCGCGTTCACGTAGCCGGCGCCCCACTGCACACGCGTCGCCGGGCCCACCGCCTTGTCGTAGCTCTGCTCGTACCACTGCAGCGCCTCGGCGTTGCGGCCCAGGCGCCGGTAGTTGCCGGCGAGCTGGCTCATCAGGTAGTAGGGCGAATGGCTGCGCGAGAGGTTGCCCTTCAGCAGCGCCTCGCTCTCGTCCCACAGGCCGGTGCGCGCCAGCACCGCCGCGCCGAAGGTGATGACGGCCTGGCGCTCGTAGCCGTCGCGGATCTCGCGGTCGGCGGCGGCCACGATCTGGCGCACGTCGGCCGTCAGCGCGGCGGGCAGCTGCACCTGCACGGCGTCTTTCGGCAAGGCCAGGCGGGCGAGCATGACGCGGTTGTAGAGCGCGCTCATGCGGTCGTTGCGCGACAGCGTGGCGTCGGCCTGCAGCTTGAGGAGCGCGGCGTCGAACTGCACCACCAGGGCATCACGCGCCGGGCTGGCCTCGGGCTCGAGCACGCGCACCAGGTCGGGCGCACTGCCGCCGACGATGTCCATGTGCGCGCGCACCAGCGCCGTCGAGCCCAGCACCTGCTGCACGCGCTGGCGCAACGCGGCGTCGGGCTTCAGCGCCTTGGCCGCCGGCGCGTCGTCGCTGGCGGCCAAGGCCTTGAGCCACAGGCGCGTGGTGGTATCGCTATCGGCCGAGGGCAAGGCCGCGTGCGCGACGGCCAGCCGGGCCAGCGTGGGCGCCGTCTCGGCCTTGGGCACGAGGCTGGATTCGCTGGTCTCCCAGGAATAGAAGGCCAGCACGCGCCAGTCGGCGGCGGCCAGCGGCTTGCCGGCCAGGGCGTCGGCCAGCACGGCCTGCGCCGGGCGGCCGCCGTTCAAGCCGCCCTGAAGCACGGCCATCACTTGCGCGGCGTCGGCCTCGCCGGGCAGGCGCGTGATCTCTTGCCGGTCGGGCGTGAGCAGCACCACCGTCGGGTAGCCGCTGACCTTGAAGCGCGTGCTCACGCGCTGCGCGCCGAGGCGGTCGCCGTCCACATGCACGGCCACGAAATGCTGCGACAGCGTGGCGAAGTCCTGGCGGTTGAAGAGCGTGGCCTTCAACTGGTTGCACGGCGGGCACCAGCTGGCGCCCCAGTACATCAGCACCGGCTTCTTCTGGGCGGCGGCACGCGCGAAGGCGGCGTCGATCTCGGCGTCCGATGCCGCGCTGATCCAGGGCAGGTTGGCGGAGGGCAGGCCTTTGGTGTTGGCCGTGCCGGTCTTTCCGGCCGTGCCCGCGGCCGCGGGCGTGGCGAGCACGGGCAGGGCCAGCGTCAGCGCGGCGGCGGTGGCCAGTGCCAGGGCATGTGCAGACAGCAAATGGGGAACAGGCATGGAACAGGCTCCCAGCAGGGCAGATGTCGCGCATTGTGCGTGGACGTGCCGACGGCTTGCCCGTGCCGCCCGGGTCAGCCGCCCCTGTCAGCCGCCCGCATCCACCCCCGACGCCCAGGCCCAGGCCGCCTCGGCCTCGTCGCTGAGCTCCGCGCCATGGCCCAGCGCCGCGGCGGCGGCCCAGGCGCGCGACTCGTCCGGGTCTTCCATCGCCTCCAGCAGCACCAGCTGCCCGGCCCAAGGCCCACGGCCCTGCAGCAGCGCCATCTGCGCCTCTTCGCGCAGCCGCAGCGGCGCCACCACGGTGGCCAGCGGCACCTGCAGCAGCTGCTCCAGCGTCGACATCAAGCCGAGCGTGAAGAAGGCGCCCGGCTCGGGCTCGCCGCGCCGCTCGGCCAGGCGCTCCAGCAGCCGGGCGCGCATCAGCGTGTGCTGCTGCAGCGCGCGCTGCGCCGGGCGCGACGCGGCGGCGGCCATCAGCATCACCTGCAACCAGCGTGTCAGCTCGCGGCGGCCGAGCACGGCGATGGCCTGCTCCACCGTGTCGGCCGGCGTGCGCAGGCCCACCGCCGGGCTGTTGGCGTAGCGCAGCAGCCGGTAGCCCAGCGCCACGTCGGCCCGCACGGCAGCAGCCAGCGGGGCGGTGTCGGCGTCTTGTGCCAGTTGGCTGAGCAAGGCGCAGATGCGGTGGGCCGCGGCACCCAGCGGCTGCGCCCCGGCGGCCGGCCCTTTGGCCCGCGCCAGGCGCCCGCCGGTCCAGTGGTAGCCGCGGGCCAGCAGCTGCTCGGCATCGTCCAGGCTCGTCAGGCCCAGCGCCACCATCCGCACGCGGGGTTGCGTCTCGTGCCAGCGCTGCTCGGCCAGCAGCAGCGTGTCGGTGCCGCCGCCGGCGGCGGTGGCGACGACGAAGTCGAGCGCCGGCTCGGCCACCGGCACGCCGGCCGGTGCGCCCAGCTGCACGCCGCACGCGCGCAGCGCCGCAGCCAGGGCGGCGTCGGGCAGTTCATCCAGGTGCAGCCACAGGCCGGGCGTCAGGGCCGCCTGCACGGCGCTGTCGCTAGCAAGCCGTACCGGCAGCGTCACCAGGGCCGGCTGAGGCGCGGCGGCGGCGGCCGCCCACAGCGCCTGCTGGTCGGCCAGCGGGCGCCGGGCGGCGTCGGCCAGCAGCCATTCGAAGGCCGCCACCTGGCCGTCGCGGCCGATCAGCGGGCGGCGCAGGGCGCCGGCGGGCAGCTCGGCCGCGGCGTTGCGCGGCAGCCGCGCCTTGGCCGGGCCCGGCGGTTGCTCGGCGGCGGGCGGCGCCGCTGGCGCCAGCCCGAACAGGCGCGACCACCACGGCGTGCGGCTCAAGACCCCGCCTCCACGTCGGCCAGGCCGGGCTGCGGTTCGTCGTCCAGCGGCGGCTCGGCCGGTGCCCGCGCCAGCGCCATCCACAGCGCAAAGCCCGGCCGCAGGGGCCGCCGGGGTGCGGGCCGCAGCACCTCGAGCCGGTCCATCGCCGGGCCGCAGGCCACCATCAGGCCCACCTCGGGCGGCAGTTCGTCTTCGGTGCACAGGCCCTCGCGCACCACGTACCAGCACTGGCTGGCCAGCGCGCGGTACGCGCGGCCCTTGTCGGGGCGCTTGAGGTCGGCCAGCAGGTCGGCGCGGCTGACCTTGATCTCGTGCACGACGGGTTCCAGGTAGTCCTCCACCGTGGTGTGGCGTATCGAGTAGACGTCGGGCATGGCGATGGCCCAGCGCGTGCTGCCGTCGGGCTCGGCCAGCGGCGCGCGCAGCGACAGCCGCCGCCAGACGATACGCCCGGCGCGTTGCATCTCGCGCGCCACCACGGCCACCAGGGCCTCGTGGCGCGAGAGCGCGGCCTGCGCGCGCTGCC
>JBIJAP010000212.1:0-6207 GCA_044345715.1 Rubrivivax sp. | reverse complement strand
TCCGGCGCCATGGAGAACAAGGGCCTGAACGTCTTCAACACCAAGTTCGTGCTGGCCAGCCCGGCCACGGCCACCGATGACGACTTCAGCTTCATCGAGAGCATCGTCGCGCACGAGTACTTCCACAACTGGACGGGCAATCGCATCACCTGCCGCGACTGGTTCCAGCTGAGTCTGAAAGAAGGCCTCACGGTTTTCCGCGACCAGGAGTTCAGCATGGACATGGCCGGCTCGGCCTCGGCCCGAGCGGTGAAGCGCATCGACGACGTGATGCGCCTGCGCGCGAGCCAGTTCCCTGAAGACGCCGGCCCGATGGCGCACCCGGTGCGGCCCGACAGCTACGTCGAGATCAGCAACTTCTACACCCCCACCGTGTACGAAAAGGGTGCCGAGGTCGTGCGCATGATGCACACGCTGGTGGGCCGCGAGGGCTTCCGCCGCGGCATGGACCTGTACTTCCAGCGCCACGACGGCCAGGCCGTGACCTGTGACGACTTCGCCCAGGCGATTGCCGACGCCAACCCCGGCAGCGAGCTCACACAGCGCCTGGAGGCCTTCAAGCGCTGGTACTCGCAGTCCGGCACGCCGCGGCTGGCCGCGCAGGGGCACTACGAGGCCGAGGCGCAGCGCTACACGCTCACGCTGCGCCAGGCCGCCGAGGCGTCGCCCGGCCAGCCGACGAAGGCACCGTTCGTGATGCCTGTGATGGCGGGCCTGTTGGCACGAGATGGCCGCGTGCTGGCCGCCGACCGGCTGCTGGTGCTGGAAGAAGCCAAGCAGCACTTCGTGTTCGAGGGCGTGACCGAGGCGCCGGTGCCGAGCCTGCTGCGCGGCCTGTCGGCGCCTGTGCGGCTGGACGACGGCCTCTCGGACGCCGAGCGCCTGGTGCTGCTGGAGCACGACACCGACCCCTTCAACCGCTGGGAAGCGGCCCAGCAGCTGATGGTCGACCGGCTGCTCGCCGCCGTCACCCACGGCCACGAGCCGCAGCTCGATGACGCGCTGGCCGAGGCCCTGGCCGCTGTGCTGGGCCACCCGCAGCTCGACCCCGCCTTCAAGACGCTGGTGCTGACGCCGCCGAGCGAGAGCTACCTCGCCGAGCAGTTGGCCGTCAGTGACCCGCAGCGCATCCACGTCGTGCGCGAGAAGTGGCGCGCCACGCTGGCGGCGCGGCTGCACGCACCGTGGCAGCGGGCCTGGGAACAGAACCAGGTGGCCGAAAGTTACGAGCCCACGCACGAGCAGGCCGGCCGCCGTGCACTGGCCAACCTGGCGCTGGCCATGCTGACGCTGCACGCAGTGCGCACGGCCGATGCCGTGCAGCAGGGCCGCACCTACCAGCGCTTCAAGGACGCCAGCAACATGACCGACCGCATCGGCGCGCTGCGGGCGCTGATGCACGCGCACTCGCTGCTGGCCGACGCCGCGCTGCAGCGCTTCCATGCGCTGGCGCACGGCGACGCGCTGGTGCTCGACAAGTGGTTCAGCCTGCAGGTGACGGCGCCCGAGCCGGTGCCCGGCGTGCACGAGGCCGCGGCGGGCACGGTGCAGGCTGGCAGCGTGTTCGCGCGCTTCAAGACACTGCTGCAGCACCCCGACTTCTCGCTGAAAAACCCGAACCGCGCGCGCAGCCTGATGCAGATCTTCAGTGCCAACCCGGCCGCCGTGCACCGTGCCGATGCCGCCGGCGTGGTGCTGTGGGCCGACAAGGTGCTGGAGGTCGACGCGCTGAACCCGCAACTGGCCGCGCGCATGGCGCGCGCCATGGACCATTGGGCCCGCCTGGCCGAGCCCTACCGCAGCGCCGCCCGCGAGGCGCTGTCGCGCGTGGCCGCACGCGCCGATCTCAGCAACGACCTGCGCGAGGTGGTCGGCCGCGCCCTGGAGCAAGCGCAATGAGCAGCACCCGCCGCGTCAGCCTGACGCAGTATCTGGTCGAGCAGCAGCGCGAGCACGGCCGCATCCCGCCGGAGCTGCGCCTGCTGATCGAGGTGGTGGCGCGCGCCTGCAAGCGAATTGCCATCGCCGTGAACAAGGGCGCCCTGGGCGACATTCTCGGCAGCGCCGGCACCGACAACATCCAGGGCGAGGCGCAGAAGAAGCTCGACGTCATCAGCAACGAGGTGCTGATCGAGGCCAACGAATGGGGCGGCCACCTGGCGGCCATGGCCAGCGAGGAGATGGACTCCATCCACGTGGTGCCCAACCGCTACCCGCAGGGCGAGTACCTGCTGCTGTTCGATCCGCTCGACGGCTCCAGCAACATCGACGTCAACGTGTCCATCGGCACCATCTTCAGCGTGCTGCGCAAGGTGGGCCACACGCGAGGCGTGTCGGAAGAAGACTTCCTGCAGCCCGGCAAGCACCAGGCCGCCGCCGGCTACTGCGTGTACGGGCCGCAGACGACGCTGGTGATGACGCTCGGCAACGGCGTGGCCATGTTCACGCTCGACCGCGAGACCGGCTCCTGGGTGCTCACCTCCACCGAAGTGCGCATCCCGGAAGACACCAAGGAGTTCGCGATCAACATGTCGAACCAGCGCCACTGGGCCGCACCGGTCACGCGCTACATCGGCGAATGCCTGCAGGGCAAGGAAGGCCCGCGCGGCAAGGACTTCAACATGCGCTGGGTGGCCAGCATGGTGGCCGACGTGCACCGCATCCTCACCCGCGGCGGCGTGTTCCTCTACCCCTGGGACCAGCGCGAGCCGGACAAGCCCGGCAAGCTGCGGCTCATGTACGAGGCCAACCCGATGGCCTTCATCGTCGAGCAAGCCGGCGGCCTGGCCACGAACGGCCTCGAACGCATCCTCGACATCACGCCCACCAAGCTGCACCAGCGCGTGGCCGTGGTGCTGGGTTCGGCCAACGAGGTCAAGCGCGTCACCGGCTACCACCTCGAGGCGCCCTGAAGCGGCAGGCCCGCGGCGCATCCCCAACAGTTGCAAGGTTGCCCGCGCGCGAGGCTTTCGTGCGGCGCGGGGATGCTCAGGCCCGAACGGCACGGGGCGGCTACGTCGGCCCCTGCAGCCCAGCCAGCTGCCACCGCAGAGGCGGGCGTGGCCACCGTCGATCTGGCCGCCAGCCGCTCGGCCAGCGCCGCGAAGGAACTCGCTGCCAAGGCCCAGCCCTACGTCTACTTCGACTTCGACAGCGACGTCATCCGCAGCGAGTTCACCGGCAGCATCGACGCCCACGCGCGTCAGCTGCTGGCCCTGCCGCAGAAGCGCCTGCGCATCGAAGGCCACACCGACGAGCGCGGCGGTCGCGAATACAACCTGGCGCTCGGCCAGCGCCGTGCCGAATCGGTGGCCCGTTCGCTGTAACTGCTGGGCGTGCCCGACGCGCGCCTCGAGGTGGTGAGCTTCGGTGCCGAGCGGCCCAAGGCCGAAGGCAGCGGCGAGAGCGCCTGGGCGCAGAACCGCCGCGCCGCCCTGCGCAGCGACGGCGCTGATCGCCTCGCCCAGGCCACCCTGCCGCGCTGAACCGGCAGCGGCGCGGCCTCGGCAGCCGGGCTTGTACGATGTCGCGATGACATCGCCTCCGGCCCGGCTCCACGGCATCCCGAACTGCGACACGGTGAAGAAGGCGCGCGCCTGGCTCACGGCACGCGGCGTGGCGCACGAGTTCATCGACTTCAAGAAGGCGGCGCCCGCCGAGGCCCTGCTCCGGCAGTGGCTGGCGGCCGTGGGCGAGGAACGGCTGCTCAACCGCAAGGGCAGCACCTGGCGCGCCCTGGATGACGCGGCCCGTGCCGCGGCCGAGCAGGAGGCCGGCGCCATCGCCTTGATGCGGGCGCAACCCAGCCTGATCAAGCGCCCGGTGGTGCAGTGGCCCGATGGGGCGCTCACGGTCGGCTTCGACCCCGCCGACTGGGCGGCACGCACCGCGGGCTGAGCGAATCAGAGCTCCAGGTCGTCGCGCAGCGCCGCGATGCCCGCCTTGGCGCAGCTGTCGTCCGCATCGCCGCTGGGCGCCCCCGAGACACCGATGCCCCCGACGATGGAGCCGCCGGCCTCGAAGGTGAGGCCGCCGCCCACGCCCGTGAAGCGCGGCACGCTGCGCAGGCCCGACGAAGGCTGGCCCGCCTGCGTGGCGCGCGCCAAGTCGGTGGTGCTGGTGCGGAAGCTCACCGCCGTCCAGGCCTTGTCGGCGGCCACCGTGGGCGTGTGCGCGCCGGCGAAACGGTCGCGCAGCAGGGCTTGTGTCACGCCGGAGCGGTCGACCACCGCCACCGCCACCTGAAAGCCTTGCCGGCGGCACTCGGCCATGGCCGCGTTCACGGCCTTCTGCGCCGCTTCGGGCGTGAGCACGCGCACGGTATGCGTGGCGGTGCTGGTCTGCGCCAGCGCCGCCGTGGTGGCCAGCAGGGCCAGGGTCGTGATCAGGGTCTGCTTCATGGCGTGTCGTCTCCGTCGGGGGTGAAGAAACCTCTCGGAGCATCATCTCCCAGACCCGCCGTCGCCGCATTGCGGCGCATCAAGCACCGCTGCGCACGGGTGCATCCGGGCTTCGTTTGGGTAGCATCCCAGCGACTCATGGGAGGCCCGCCGATGCGCGAGAACCGTCTAAAGAAGATCATGATCGTCGGCGGGGGTACCTCCGGCTGGATGGCTGCATCGGTGCTGCTGCATTCGCTCAGCAAGCACTACCAGATCCAGCTCATCGAGTCCGACGAGATCTCCACCGTCGGGGTGGGCGAAGCCACGATTCCATCGATCATCAAGTTCAACACCTTGATCGGCATCGATGAAGACGAGTTCATGCGCAAGACCCAGGCGACCTTCAAGCTGGGCATCCAGTTCAGGAACTGGGGCGCGATCGGCGACTCCTACATCCACGGCTTCGGCAGCATGGGCCGCAAGACCGGCCTCGTGGACTTCCACCACTACTGGCTGAAGGCTCGCCAGAGCGGCAAGGTGGAGCGGCTCGACGACTACTCGATCAACCTGCTGGCCTGCGAGAAGAACCGCTTCATGCGGGCCCGCAGCGACAACCCCAACTCGCCGCTGGCCGACGTGCGCCACGCCTTTCACTTCGATGCGGGGCTGTTCGCGAGGTACCTGCGCGAGTACAGCGAAAAGCTCGGCGTCACGCGCACCGAAGGCAAGATCACCCAGGTGCACACGCACCCCGAAACCGGCTTCGTGACCTCGGTGACGATGGAAAACGGCGACGTGCACACCGCCGATCTGTTCATCGACTGCTCCGGCTTCCGCGGCCTGCTGATCGAGCAGACCCTGCACACGGGCTACGACGACTGGAGCCACTGGCTGCCGTGCGACAGCGCACTCGCGGTGCCCTGCGAGAGCACCACACCGCTGCTGCCCTACACCCGCGCCACCGCCCACTCGGCCGGTTGGCAATGGCGCATTCCGCTGCAGAGCCGCATCGGCAATGGCCACGTGTTCTGCAGCCGGTTCATGAGCCAGGACGAGGCCACGGCCATCCTGATGCGCAACCTCGACGGCAAGGCGTTGGCCGAGCCGCGGCTCATCCGCTTCGTGACGGGCAAGCGCAAGAAGTTCTGGAACAAGAACGTCGTGGCCATCGGCCTGTCCAGCGGCTTCATCGAGCCGCTGGAATCAACCTCGATCCACCTCATCCAGCAAGGCATCGTGCGGCTGATCGAGCTGTTCCCGAACAGCGGCTTCGACCAGGCCGACATCGACGAGTACAACCGCCAGTCCGAGACCGAGTTCGAACAGGTGCGCGACTTCATCGTGCTGCACTACCACGCCACCCAGCGCAACGACTCACCGTTCTGGGACCACTGCCGAACCATGGACGTGCCCGACACGCTGAAGCACAAGACCGAGCTGTTCGGCAGCAACGGGCGCTTCTTCCGCAAGAATGACGAGCTCTTCAACGAAACGAGCTGGGCCCAGGTGATGCTGGGCCAGGGCATCGTGCCGACGGGGCATCACCCGCTGGTCGAGAACACCGAGGACGAGCCGATCTTCAAGATGCTCGCCAACGTGAAGGCGGTGATGCATGCGGTGGTCGACAAGATGCCGACCCACGCGCAATACATCGCCGATCACTGCAAGGCATCAGCTCCCTGAGCCTATCTTCAGCTTGATGTCGTCGAAGTAGTAGGTCTCGCCGGGGTCGGCCGAGGCGCGCGTGCCCAGGTTGGGCAGCATCACGACCCAGCTGTAGGCCGGCCCCACCTTGTCGGCCGGCACCACCCAGGTCAGCGTCTGC
>JBIJAP010000211.1:0-6211 GCA_044345715.1 Rubrivivax sp. | reverse complement strand
GAGCCGCTGCCAGCCTGGTTCTGGACCGGCGACACGACGATGTCCTGCCTGAAGGACACCCTCACCCAGACGCTGGAACACGGCTACGCGCACCACATCCAGCGCCTCATGGTCACAGGCCTCTTCACGCTGCTGCTGGGCGTGGAGCCAAAGGCCGTGCACGCCTGGTACCTGGCGGTGTACGTCGACGCGGTGGAGTGGGTGGAGCTGCCCAATGTGATGGGCATGAGCCAGTACGCCGACGGTGGCGTGATGGCCAGCAAGCCGTACATCGCCACCGGCCAGTACATCGCGCGCATGAGCCCGCACTGCAAGGGCTGCCGCTTCGATCCCACGCAGCGCACCGGCGAGCGCGCCTGCCCCTTCACCACCTTGTACTGGGACTTCCTGATGCGCCACGAACGCCGCCTGGCCGGCAACCCGCGCATGGCGCTGCAGGTCAAGAACCTGGCACGGCTCGATGCGGCCGAGCGCGGCGCGGTGGTCGCGCGGGCCGATGCCATCCGCCGCGGCGAGGTGGGAGTCGCATGAGCTCGCTGTTCGATGGGGCCATCGGTTCCTGGGCCGATGCGCTGCCGCCCACACACAGCGCCGCACAGGCCCGCATCGCGCGTGTGCAGCCGGCGGCGTATGCGCGCACCCGCAACCGGCTCGATGGCGCGGTGACGGGCCTGTCGCCCTACCTCACGCACGGCCTGGTCACGCTGCGCGAGGTGCTGGCGGGCGTGCAGCAGCGCGGCCCGCTGCCGGTTCAGCACAAGCTGGTGTTCGAGCTCGGCTGGCGCGAGTTCTTCCGCCACGCCTGGGCGCAGCAGGGCGATCGCATCCTGCAGTCCATCCACCCCGGGCCTCGGCCCGATGCCGCGTATGCGCGCGAGTTGCCGGCCGATGTGCGCGAGGCGCGCACCGGTGTGCCCGTGGTCGACGAGGCCGTGCGCACGCTCTACGCCACCGGCACGCTGCACAACCACGCGCGCATGTGGCTGGCGAGCTATGTGGTGCACCTGCGCCACGTGCACTGGCGCGCAGGGGCTGACTGGCTGGTGGCGCATCTGCTCGATGGCGACCTGGCGAGCAACCACCTCAGCTGGCAGTGGGTGGCGGGCACGGGCAGCCACAAGCCGTATCTGTTCAACGCCGAGAACGTGGCGCGGCACGCGCCGCCGGCCTGGCACTGCGAGGGCACGGTGGTCGACCGCAGCTACGAAGCGCTCGACGAGGCCGCGCGCGGTGCTCGGGCGCTGGCCGGCCCGGGCCCGGCACGCGCGCCGGCCACGGCCGAGCCGGCGCTGCAGGGCGTGCCGCCGGCGGAGCTGGGGCTGGCCGGGCCCGATGCCGGCACCGCTGAGCGGCTGCGTGGGCGCGAGGTCTGGCTGGTGCACCCTTGGGCGCTGCGAGCGCCGCCGGTCGGCGTGCCGCCCGATGCGGTGTGCATCGGTCTGTACCTGCACGAACACCACGCGGCCTGGCCCTGGCCGGCGGCGCGCTGGCGCTGGGTCGATGCGGCCATGGCCGCCGTCACCACCGAGCGCTGGCACACGGGCAGCGCCGAGGCCGCGCTTGCATTGGGCGGCGCGGCGCGTGTGCGCAGCGTGGACGACCCGCACCTGACACGCTGGCTCCAGCGCCTGGCGCGGCTGGACGCGGCGCCGATGCTGTTTCCGGCGGTGGAGCGGCACTGCAGCAGCTTCTCGCAGTGGTGGACACGGGCGACGCGCGGCTTGCAGCAGGCGGGGGAGTTGCTTTGATGAACCGAAGCGTCGGACCCGGGGCTTCGACAGGCTCAGCCCGAACGGCAAGGGCTTCGACAAGCTCAGCCCGAACGGAGGGGGAGGCCGACCCCGTTCGCGCTGAGCCTGTCGAAGCGCCGGTGGCGCACAGCGAGCCCGGGCAGGTGGCGCCCACCCGCGACAACACGCTCACCGTCCTGTACGACGGCGCCTGCCCGCTGTGCCGGCGCGAGATCGCGCATGCCCAGGGCCTGGCCGAGCGCAGCACGGGCAGCGCGCTGTGCTTCGTCGACATCAGCCAGGACGCGCAACGCAGCGCCGACGAACGCGCCGCGCTGCTGGCACGCTTTCACGTGCAGCGCGCCGATGGCACCCGCCTGGATGGCGCCGCGGCGTTTGTCGCCATGTGGCAGCGCCTGCCCGGCTGGCGCTGGCTCGCGCGTCTGGCCCGGCTGCCGGGTGTGCTGCCGCTGCTGGAGCGCGCCTACCGCGGCTTCCTGCACCTGCGGCCGGCGCTGCAGGCGCTGGCGCGGCGCTGGGAGCCGACGCCGGGCCTGAGCCCGCACCTCGAGCGCGAGCTGCGCTCCGACCACGCCGGCGAAACCGGCGCGGTGTTCATCTACCGCGGCATCGCCACCGTGGCCCGCTGGCGCGGCGATGCGGCGCTGCAGGCCTTTGCGCAACGCCACGGCGAGGCCGAGGCCGAACATCTGCGACTCATCGAACCGTGGCTGCCATCGCATCGCCGCAGCATGCTGCTCGGCCCCTGGCGCCTGGCCGGCTGGCTGACGGGCGCGCTGCCCGCACTGGCCGGCCCGCGCGCGGTGCACGCCACCATCGCCGCGGTGGAGACCTTCGTCGACCACCACTACCAGCAGCAGATCGACCACATCGCCGTGCACGGCGCGCCCGAGGGTCTGCTGCCGCTGCTGCAGCGCTGCCAGCAGGACGAATGCCAACACCGCGACGAGGCCGCCGCGCTGGCCGGCCCGTCGCGGCCCTGGCCGCTGCGCCTGTGGTGCGCCCTGGTGGGCAGCGGCTCGGCCGCCGCTGTGGTGCTGGCGCGCCGCATCTAACTCTTGAACGGAATTGACATGGACTGCAATGACATCGCCCTCGTCACCGGCGCCCGCGGCGGCATCGGCCGCGCCCTGGTGGCGAGGCTGCGCGCACGGGGCCTGCGCGTGGCCGCCGTCGGGCGCGAGGCGGCGGCGCTGGCCGAGGTGGAAGCCGACGCCCGCATCGCCGCCGACTGCACCACGCCCGAAGGCGCCGCAGCGGCCTTCGCGGCCTGCCGCGAGCACCTGGGCGCCGCACCCTCGTTCCTGGCCCACGCCGTGGGCAGCACGCTGATCGCGCCGCTGCACCGCACCAAGGCGGACGCAGCGCGCGAGGTGCTGCGCGTCAACCTCGAGAGCAGCCTGTGGACGCTGCAGGCCTGGATCACCGCACTCGAAGGCGCGCCCGGCGCGGCGGTGTTCGCCAGCTCGGTGGTGGCGCGCATCGGCGTGGCCAACCACGAGGCCATCGCGGCGGCCAAGGGCGGCGTCGAGGCGCTGGTGCGCGGCGCTGCGGCCACCTACGCGGCCCAGGGCCTGCGGATCAATGCCGTCGCGCCCGGCATGACCGACACGCCGATGACGGCCAACATGCTGAAGCTGCCCGCCCTGCGCGAAGGCGCCGGCAAGCAGTACCCGCTGGGCGGCGTGCAGACTGCCGACGAGGTGGCTGCGGTGATGGACTGGCTGCTGTCGCCGGCCGCCGCGCGCCTGACGGGCCAGGTCATCGCGGTCGACGGCGGCTTCACCACGGTGCGGCCGCTGGTCCGGTAAGCCCGCGCTCGACGGAGGCTGCGCGCATGGCCGGCGCCCTGGTGTGGTTCAAGCGCGATCTGCGCCTGGCCGACCACGCCCCGCTGGCCGCCGCCGCCATGGCGCCTGGCGGCGCGGCGCTTGGCCTCGTGCTCATCGAGCCCGCGTGGCTGCAAAGCCCCGAGTGCCATCCGCGGCATGTGGACTATCTTCTGAAGTGTGTGGCAGCCCTGCGCCACGATCTGGCGCTGCGGGGCCTGCCGCTCGTGGTGCGCGTGGGCGAGGCCGTGGCCACGCTGGCCGAACTGCGGCGCGCGTTCGGCTACACGCAGCTGTTCAGCCACGAGGAAACCGGCCCGGGCTGGAGCTACACACGCGACATCGCCGTGGCCCGCTGGTGCCGCACCGAGGGCGTGGCCTGGACCGAGTGGCCGCAGACCGGCGTGGTGCGCCGCCTGAGAGACCGCCGCGGCTGGGCCGGCCGCTGGCTGCAGCGCATGGAGGCACCCGCCGTGCCGGTGCCGGCGGGCTTTGTCGCGCCGCCAGGTTTCGCGCCCGACCGGATGCCGCCGCTGCCCACGCTGCGAGAGCTGGGCCTCGCCGCCGCGCCCGACACACCGGCCGCGGGTGAAGCTGCCGCGCAGCGCGAACTGGCCAGCTTCCTGGCCGGCCGTGCGCTCGGCTACCGGCGCAATCTGTCCAGCCCACTGAGTGCGGAGCGCGGCTGCAGCCGGCTGTCGGAGCACCTGGCCTTCGGCACCCTGTCGATGCGCACCGTGCACCAGGCCACCGAAGCCGCCATTCGCGCCGCGCCGCAGCGCGAATCGGAGGGCCGTGAACTGATCTACGGCCTGCGCGGCTTCGCCAGCCGTCTGCGCTGGCACTGCCACTTCATGCAGAAGCTCGAGGACGAGCCCCAGATCGAGTTTCGCAACTTCGCCCGCAGCCACGACGGCCTGCGCGCCGGCGACGGCGTGCACGAGGGCGCGATCAGCACCGAGCGGCTGCAGGCCTGGTGCGAAGGCCGCACGGGCTTTCCGATGGTCGATGCCTGTATGCGGCAGCTGGCCACCACCGGCTGGCTGAACTTCCGCATGCGCGCCATGCTGGTGAGCTTTGCCGCCTACCACTTGGGCCTGCACTGGCGCGCGTCGGGGCTGCACCTGGCGCGGCAGTTCCTCGACTTCGAGCCCGGCATCCACTGGAGCCAGATGCAGATGCAAAGCGGCACCACCGGCATCAACACGCTGCGCATCTATTCGCCCGCCAAGCAGCAGGCCGAGCAAGACCCGCAAGGCGAGTACGTGCGCCGCTGGCTGCCCGAACTCGGCTCGCCGGCCTACCCGCAGCCGATCGTCGACGAGCGCGCGGCGCTGGCCGAGATCAAGGTGCGCCTGTACGCGCTGCGCCAGACCGGCCAGGCGCGCTCCGAGGCCGACGCCATCCAGCACAGGCACGGCTCGCGCAAGGCCGGCCTGCCGGCGAGTGGCCGGCGCGCGGCGGCGCCGCCACGCCGGGCTGCCCCCGACGACGGCCAGGGCGAGCTGTTCTGATGACAATGCGCCGCATGGTGCAAGACAACGATCCGCTGTGGAAGCTCAGGCACGCCCTGGCCGGGCTCGGGGTGTCGCTGTTGCTGTCGGTGTTCATAGCCGCGCTGCTGGGCCGGGTGATCGGCGACGCACTCACCGGCACCTATGGCGCCCGCGTGGCCGTGTACGGCGCGCTGCTGCTGCACGTGGTGGTGGGCGCCGTGGTGCTGTTCGTGAAGTTGGCCCGGCACGAAACCCGCCCACTCACCGCCGGCCGGGCGGTGAAATGGCTGGCCAGCCTGTGGCTGTGGCCGCTGCTGCTGCTGGGGCGGGCTTCTCGCTCGGGCTGAAGCCCACCCTCCGTTCGGGCTGAGCCTGTCGAAGCCCGCTCTCCGTTCGGGCTGAGCCTGTCGAAGCCCACCCTCCGCTCGGGCTGAGCCTGTCGAAGCCCGCTCTCCGTTCGGGCTGAGCCCGTCGAAGCCCACCCTCCGCTCGGGCTGAGCCTGTCGAAGCCCTGCCTGCGTACCGCAGGCCCTTCGACAAGCTCAGGGCGAACGGGCTCTGGAGCCCTTCGACAAGCTCAGGGCGAACGGTGGGGCGTTTACTGCGACTGCAGAATCCGCCGTCCCGCCAACTGCTGGATCGGCCGCGCGTTCATCGGGTAGATGCGGGCGAACAGCTCGATCTGCTCGGCCGACATCGTCACCGGTTGGCGCATCACGATCCAGCGCACGTCCTCCGAGCAGGGCGGCGTGGTCAGCGAGCCCATGTAGGTGTAGTAGCGGCGATCGTCCGGCAACAGCATCGGCAGGCTGAGCGCCGCGCGTGCGGGCACTTCTTCGCCCTGCTCCAGCGGCAGGTTGTTCCACACCGTCTGCACCACCGGGTGCGCCGGGCCGCGGTCGATGAGCAGGGCCACCACCGCCAGCTTGCCCTCGGCATCGCGGTGCACGAGGTGCGCCGACATCTCGAACTGACGGCCGTCGATGCGCTCTTCCGACGGGCGGCGGACCTGGATGTGCTGCAGCTCGAAGCGCTGGCCGCCGATCTCGATATGGCTGCCGGCCGCGATGTTGGCCTGCACCGTGCGCCCGGTGTCGATGACGCCGAAGCGGCTGTCGGTGTACGCGAACTTCAC
>JBIJAP010000210.1:0-6224 GCA_044345715.1 Rubrivivax sp. | reverse complement strand
TCTGGCCTTGATGCGCGTGGAGTCCAGCGCTGGCTTCGGTACACGCACCGTCTTCATCGTCGACTTCACCGGCGGCGGACCTGCGCCGGGCCTGGTGCAAATTCATCAGCAGAGCCTGGTGGCCGACACTGCCGCTGTGCCCATGCTGCTGACCTCCCCCGGCAGCCAGGGTCTGGTGTTGACGGCCAGTGCCAGCGGTACCCTCGGCGAGGAGCGCGGCTTGAGCATCTTCCGCAGCGACAACGGCGCGGTGGTGCTGGCCGGGCCGATCACCGTGTCGGGCTTGAGCAGCGCCATACGCGCAGAGATCACTGCCAGCGACCTGGTCATCCACCACCCCAACAGCTTCGGCAACAACAGCACCAGCGGTCCGCGCCCGGCAGGGGCACTGACATTGACCGGCCCTGCAGCCTTTGGCGAAGCCGTGCTGGGCGCCTCGGCCCCTGGGCTGGCCACCATCACCCGTGTGGCCACCCTGCGCAACACCGGCTCCGACTGTCTGCAGATCAGCACCATCGCCGATGCAGCGCCGTTCACCGTGGTGTCCACCAGCCAGCCCTTGCCTGCGGTGCTGGACGTTGGCCAGACGCTGGACGTGAGCATCCAGTTCGCCCCTGCGGCGCCCGGCACCGTGTCGCGCAACCTGACGGTCACGCGCAGCCCGACGGCCGGCGCAGCCAGCATCCCCTGCAGCGGTTCGGCCCGCGCGGCGCAAGCGCGCATCTCCACGTCGACTGCCAGCATCGCCTTCGGCACCCTGGTGCACCCCGGTGCGGCCACGCGCAGCTTCACGGTGTCCAACACCGGCGACATCGACCTGAGCGTGAGCATCGCGGCAGCACCTGCAGGCTCTGACTTCGCCTGGACAGCCCTGCCCGCTCCCGGTCTGGCATTGGCCGCCGGTGCCACGTCAGCGGCGCAAGCAGTGGCCTACACCACCAGCGGCCCCGGTGCGGCCTTTACGCAGACCCTGACCGTCACGCCTTCGCAGGGCACAGCGCGCAGCATCCAGATCACCGGCTCGGCCTGTGTGGCCGAATCGCGCATCAGTGTGCCGGCGGCCGTGCCGACCGCTTTCGGGCCCATCGAAAGGGGTTTTCGCAGCGTGCGCGTGGTGCAGGTCAGCAACATCGGCAGCGCCGACCTGAGCTTCATCGCTCGCATCCAGGGCCCCGACGCGGCCCTCTTCGGTTTGGTGCTGCCCAACGACGACATCACCGACACCCGCCGCAACCGCAACTATGTGGTGGAGCCGGTCAACCGCTGCGGCGCGGGCGGCACCGGCAGCGGTGTCATGCCGGTGGCAGTGAGCTTCTTCGCTGACGGCGCGAATGGCCCTCGCGTGGCCGAAGTGGTGATCGAAGGCCACAACGCCGTCAACGCACCCGCCACCCAGACCTGGGTTTTTGCGCTGAGTGCCGAGATCATCGACGCCGTGCCTGTGGACATCGCGCTGGTGATCGACAACTCCGGCAGCATGTCTGACAGCGTCGGCTCGCGCACCAAGCTGCAGGCCGCGCTCGCGGCCAGCCAGTTGCTGGTGCAGATGCTGCGCGACACGGCGGCCGACCGCTGCAGCATCGTCAGCTACGAAAGCGCGCCTCAGTTGCGGGTGGCCATGACGCCCGTGTCCACCGGGCGCGCGGCGATGCTGTCGATGCTGTCGGGGCCAGGAATCGCACCGGCCGGCGCCACCAACATCGCCGGTGGCGCCGTGCTGGGCGCCGAGCAACTGGCCCTGCCGCATCCAGACACCCCCCCCGTCCTGAAGAAGGCCATGGTGGTGCTCACTGACGGCATGGAAAACCGCTGCTGGCAAGCCGGCGGCGCAGGGCCCTGGCTGTCCATCACCGGTCGCGGCGCGAGCCAGGGCATGCGCCGTCCCGATGGAACCGCACAAGACACGGTGCCCTGGAGCCCACCCAGCGGCCAACGGGTCTACACCATTGGCCTGGGTGCGCCGGCGGTCATCGACGCCGCTGCCCTGAACCAGCTGTCCACGGCCACCGGTGCCAGCTACGCAGGGGCCGAAGACCTGAACGGCATGGCCTTCTTCAACCTCGAGAAGTACTTCACCCAGATCTTCATGGAAGCGGCTGGGCTGGCCCAGATCACCGATCCTTTCTGGACCATTGCTGCCGGCGATCGGCACACGCACGAGTTCGACATCATGCGCGGCGACGTCGGCTGCCTGCTGGTGATGTACGACAGCCCGGGTGCCCGTTTGCCCTTCTTCGTAGAAAGCCCGCAAGGCGAGTGGTTCACAGGAAGTTCACTGCCGGCGGGTTTTGCACTGCGCCTGCGCTCCACGCCCACCGCGCGCTTTGTGGAGCTGGGGTTTCCGCTGGCCGAGCCTGATCGATCGGCGGGCCGCTGGAAGCTGACCGTGGAGCATCCGGGCCTGACCTGCGCCGGCGATGTCGGATCCGGGCGTGACAACCAGGCCGGTTTCCAGCCACCCAAGTGCACGGAGACCAAGACACCGGTGCTGTACGGGCTGGCCATTGGCGCGGGGTCCAACCTGCGCATGCAGCCGTGGGTGGACCCGAACACGGTGTTCGTCGGCCAGAGCCTGCGCTTGAACGCCGAACTGGCCGAAGCGGGTCTGCCCGTCAGCGGAGCCACCGTTCATGTGCACATCACCGGCCCCACCGGTACCACCTGGACGGTGCCGCTGCGGGACGACGCCGCCCATGACGACGGACAGGTCGATGATGGCGACTACGGCGGTCGTTTCGATCAGACCTATGCCGCGGGCCACTACCAACTCACCTTTGTGGCCCAGGGCCTGCGGGCTGGCAAGCCCTGGCGTCGCGAAGCGCACCGCAGCAAACCCGTGTTCGACCCCCGCCACCCGCCTGGCAGCGGCGAGCCCGACGGAGGGAACCCGGATGCCGGCACGCGCACGCCCGACGCCTGCTGCGAGCGCCAGCTACAGGAAATGGCGCGTCAGCGCTGGGTGCTGGTGGTGATTGCGCTGCTGGTGTTGGTGGCGCTGCTGCTGGTGCTGAAGCTTCTGCCGTGAAGCTGCGGTCGGCAGACAGGGGGTAGAAGGGCGTCTGATCCCTGCGCCCGACCCGGCCAACCACGGCCCCGCACCGGGGCTCGCTGGCTGGCTGACGTCGCCTTAGCCGCCTTGGCCGCAGGCGGGGCCGCTGCGGCGGCGGTCTTGGGGATGTGACCTGTTGAAGGTTGACAGCGCCTCTGAAAACCGTCTTTCTCGGGCGACGGGGCTGGCCGCGCTGATGGCGTGGCCGGTGCTCGGTCACATGCCCACAGCGGCCGAGGCCGCGGGCCTCGTCGCCGTAGTGGCGGGCCTCATCCTCGCCGTGACCACCACTTCCAGGAGCACCGCATGAACCGCATCGCCGTCGTTAGCTAGTCCAAGCTCGAAGGAGCCGGCAAGTCGGCCGTCTACCGCGCCACGATGTTCGTTGACGTTCTGCGCCGCGGCGGCGACTACGGCGCGCTGGTGTTCGACAGCGCCGGCACCACCGCGTTGGCTGAAATGCTGGTGCCGGGCAGCGACATGCACCACACCTGGATCAAGGCGGCCTCGGCGCTGCGCGGCGCGTGCCGCTGCTGCGCCAAGAGCTACTGCGTCCTGGACGCGCTGGAGGCCGCGCAGCTGCCGATGCCGGGCGACGACCGCGACCACGCCAGCCTGCGCCAGATGCTGCTAGAGGGGCGGCGGATCATCACGCTCTGACTCGAGTCCCCAGCGAGGTTGAGGGTGGTTCTGCTGTCAGGCCACGGAGATTGCCTGCTGGATGATGCCCGCTTTGCAGCGGTAGCGGTCAGTCGTTCTCCTGAGCCGAACGGCAGGTGAGCGCATCATTGCCCGCGTTCGGGCCGTCGCAGATTGAGTAGATGCGGTGGGTGGCTCACCAGATGAGTTAGGCTTTGACTCGTTTCGAATAAGCAACTGCATTGGGCGTGGGTCGCTTGGGCTCATCGTCAGGCCATCGGTGTGGCGGCAGGGGTGGGCATGGCGCGCGCTTCGAACAGCGCCGCGGGCAGCCGCGCCTGGCCGATGCGCAGGCGGCGCTTCAGCACGAAATCGAACAGCAGCGGGTTGTGCTCACGCAGGCGCTGCAAGGGGGCCACGTCAGCGGCGGCCAGCAACCCGGCGTTCTGCAGCGCCGACAACGAAAACAGCGGGATAAGCCCGGGCAGCGGGTAGTCTGAACCGTGCAGCAAGCGGTGGTGCCAGTCCTGCCGCTGCAGCACCGTCTGCCAGACCACCGGCTTGCGGTTGCGCTGGAATACCGCCGAGATGTCGGCAAAGAGGCGCCCTTCCCATTCGGGTTCTGACATCAGCCGCGTGAAGAGATCAAAGGCCGGGCGGGCCGGGCCAGAAGGCAGGTCGGTGTCTTCGGCCTTGCCAAGCGAAGCGCAATGCGCCACCACCACTCGCGTGCCGTGCGCCAGCAGGTGGCGCGCCAGCAGCGGGTTGACCAGTTCGTCGCGCCCCGCGCCGGGCACGGCATTCTCTTCACCGAAATGCACGATCAGCGGCACGCCGGCGCGCGCCAGACGTTCGCAGAAGGGCCGGCAACGCGGGTCGCGCGGGTCGATGTTCATCGAGCTCGGCAACCACTTGACGGCCACTGCGCCACCGGCGAGCGCTGCGTCCAGCCGCACCAGTGCATCGGGCCGGTAGGGGTGGATGGAAGCCACCCAGGCAAAGCGCGATGGCAGCGCCGCGGCCACCTGCTGTGCATAGGCGTCGGGCACGTGGAAAGTGGTCCAGTCGGGTGCGGGCTGGCCGACCTCGTCGCACGCCTGGTCGAAGGCGAACAGCCACCAGCGCGCGCCCGCGGGGAAGCCTGCGACCAACGCCTGCAGCCGTTCGACATAGGCGCGGTCGATAGAAGGCGCGTCGGCCGGCACGCAGGAAGCGTTCAGGATGGCGCGGCGGCGCAGCAACTCGGTGGGCCGCCACCACTGGTGCATGCTGGGGTGGATCGTGCAGCCCGAACCGGCGTCGCCGCTGCCCAGCAGGTGGGCGTGGGTGTCGACCAGGCGCGTGACGTCGATGCCGGCGAAGGCCTCGTCGATGAAGGCCTGGCCCGGCCCAGCTGCAGCCTTCACATCCAGGCAGGGGTTGCGCAACGTGCCTGCGGCCTGCGCCGGCCGGCCGCCCGTGAGGCCCGTGAACAGGCCCACCGCCAGTGCGCCGCAACAGCCTTGCAGCAGGTGGCGTCGGCTGGGGCCGGAGAGCGTCGGTTTCATAGGGTGTACTTTCCTTCGTCGCGTTGCGGCGCGAAGAGTCTCACCCAGACTGGGCCGGGTCTTGAACGAATCGCCTGTCGCTCGCCCGCACGATGGTGGCCACGGTGGCGGGCGTCACGCCAAAGGCGCGTCTCATGCTGCGAGTGAGGTGCGCCTGATCGGCAAATCCTGCGTCGAACGCTGCTTCGGCAAGCGATGCGCCGCTGGCCAGTGAGGCAACGGCGCGTTGCAGTTGGCGCAACGTCAGCCATCGAGCAAGCGGCACCTCCAGTCGGGTCCGTGCCAGTGCGCGCAGTCGCGAGACCGACACACCTGACGCGGCGGCGGCGCGCTCGATCGGCCTGGGCCCACGACAGGACTCCAGGAAAGTGAGGGCCTGCAGTACGCGGGCGTCGGAAGGCTGCACATCGGTGGGCGGCGGTTGTAGCGCGCTCAGGGCCTGGACAAGGGAGCCCTTGGTGTCGATGCGGGCAGCAATGTCTGGGGCAAGAGCCACCACGCCACCGGCTCCGTAACGTTGCAAGAGGGCCTGCGCGATCCGGGTCTCAGGTGCCAGCAGAGCCAGCAGAACCCGTCCACCGGGCTGCAGGGCATGCATGACGTTGGGCCTGACAAGAAGCGCAGGCCCGCGCGTTGCTCGGACGGCTGTGCCAGACGACGCCTCTGTAATCGTCACCGGTCCATCCAGTCCCAACGTGAGTTGAACCGTCGCGTGCCGGTGGGGACGGTTGTCGGCCACCTCGCCACGAAACATGACCCCTGCTCCGACGATGGCCAATTCCCCTGTCCAACCCACCGTCCCGACCCCTCTAAATTGCCGGAGCCTGCTCAGCGGACGATGGTGCGTCGCCTGCCGCAGCACGGCCCGGCTGCGTGCGGATGCCACTGAGTCTAGCCCGGAAATTTCATCATCATCAGGTCGGCAGCCTCGTGCCGTGGCGCGTTGTCATGGGTATCTGACCGCCTATGCCAACAGAGGACTGCCGATG
>JBIJAP010000209.1:0-6248 GCA_044345715.1 Rubrivivax sp. | reverse complement strand
GGCTTGCCGTGGACAACGCTTCGCGTTGCCCACCGCGCCGACCTCTGCCCACTTGCCCACAGCCACCACGACCACTAGGAAGAATGAACACGGGCGAGAACATACAAGGGAAGTCAGCCCGCAGGGCTGACCGCCCCACCTAGCGCCCGCACCGCGCACCGCCTGCCGCGACGCGCGACGCAGCGTGACCTCGACGGGCAGTCAAGGGCCGATAGCTCTCATCGACCGCCCTCGGCTGGCAAACCTCACACGGCTTCGGCCGCCTGCAGCCGGCCCACCTCGATGCCATTCCAGTTGCGCAGCGGTACGTCGGCCAGTGACTGCAGCAGCGCGGCCGCCTCGCCTTCCAGTGGCAGCAGGCGGCGGATGACCGCGGCCATCACGATCTCGACCGCCCGTGCGTTGTTGCCGTCGTCCATCTTGATGGCCACGCCCAGGCCCAGCTCCGGCAGTGCGGCGCAGTGCACGCCCTCGGCGCCCACCTTGCAGAACACGCGCTCGCCCAGCGCCTGCATCACGCGCGTATCGAAGCGGCCGCTGCCGGCCACCATGAAGGGCGCTGCGGCCACCGCGCGGCGCAGCCGCTGTGCCGCCGCCGCCTGGCCGGCCGAGAGGCCGACGCCCGTGGCCACCTTGGCGAAGGCGTGCGCCAGGTGGCGCAGCGGCACGGCGTAGGTCGGGATCGAGCAGCCGTCGACACCGCGCGCCGCATCGGCCAGGCGGTAGCCGGTGGTGCTTTCGAGCGAGGCCGTCACTTCGCGCATCACCGGATGATCGGGCTGCACGTAGCCGCGCAGGAAGCCGCGCACATCGGCTCCGCGGTCTGCGGCCATCAGGCAGCCCACGCAGACGAAGCCAGCGTGTTTGCCCGAGCAGTTGTTGTGCAGCGCGCTCGGGCTCGCACCCGCGGCCGCCAGCGCCTTGATCGACCCATCGTGGTACGGCCAGTGCGTGCCGCACTCCAGCGCTTGCGCGTCGACACCGGCCTTGGCCAGCATGCCTGCGGCCGTCTCGGCATGGCGCGGCTCGCCGCCGTGGCTGGCGCAGGCCAGCGCGAGCTCTTCGTCGACGAGGCCGAAGCGCTCGGCCGCGCCGCTTTGCACCAGCGGTAGCGCCTGCAGCACCTTCACGGCGCTGCGCGGGAACACCGGGCGCTCGATGTCGCCGGTGGCGGTGTGCAGGCTGCCATCGGCGTCGACGATGGCGATGGCGCCGCGGTGCATCGACTCGACGATGTCGCCGCGCAGCGCGTTCACGAGAACCGGATTCAATGTCATGGCCGCGACTGTAAGCGTGCCCCGCTGCGGCCAGAATCCAGCGATGCCCTTGTCTGCCCTGGCCCTGGTGTTGCTGGCCGCCGTGCTGCACGCCACCTGGAACATCGCCGCCAAGAAGGCCGGGGGTGGCGATCACTTCGTCTTCATCACCACCTCGCTGACCAGCGTGCTGTGGTTGCCGAGCGCGTTGTGGTTCGGCTGGCACGAGGTGCCGCGCTGGGGCTGGGCCGAGTGGGGGCTCGTCACCGCCAGCGCGGCAGTGCACCTGCTGTACTTTCGCGCGCTGATGACGGGCTACCGCGTCGGCGACCTCACCGTGGTGTACCCGCTGGCCCGCGGCAGTGGGCCGCTGCTCACGGCGCTGGTGGCGGTGTGGTTCCTGGGCGAGACGCTGGGCTGGTCGGGCACGCTCGGGGTGCTGGCGGTGTGTGGCGGGGTGTTCCTGATCGCGGGCGGACCCGCGCTCTTCAAGCGGCTGCACGATGCCGACCTCGAGCACCGCCGGCGCACGCTGGCCGGCATCCGCTGGGGCCTGATCACGGGCGTGCTGATCGCGGGCTACTCGGTCATCGACGGCATCGCGATCAAGCTCTTCCTCATGGGCCCTGTGATCTACGACTACATCTGCAACCTGTTGCGCGTGCCGCTGCAACTGCCGCTGCTGCTGCGCGACAGGCCCGGCATCGTGACCGCCTGGCGCGGCCAGTGGCGCTACGCACTGGTCGTCAGCACGCTCGGCCCCGCGGCCTACATCTGCGTGCTGTATGCGCTGCAGATGGCGCCGCTGAGCCACGTGGCGCCGGCGCGCGAGGTTAGCCTGCTGGTGGCGGCGCTCATCGGCGGCAAGCTGCTCGGCGAGGCCGACCGCGGGCTGCGCCTGGCCGGCGCGGCCTGCATTGCCGGCGGTGTGATGGCGCTGGCCTGGGGTGGTGCATGACGCTCGAATTGTGGGGTGTTGACTTCAGCAGCGCGCCCAGCCGCCGCAAGCCCATCGTGCGCGCGCGTGGCGAGCGCCGCGGCGCCGTGTTGCGGCTGGGTGGCCTCGACATGATGCCCACGCTGGCCGCCTTCGAGGCCGCGCTGGCCGAACCCGGCCCGTGGCTCGGCGCTTTCGACTTTCCGTTCGGCCTGCCGCGAGCCTTTGCCGACGCGCACGGGCTGGGCAGCGACGCCGCGGCCGTGTCGCAGGCCGTGCACGCACGCTGCGCCACGCGCAAGGAGTTTCAGTTGCTGGTCGACACCTGGGGCAACGGCCGGCCGGCCGGCCAGCGGCTGGTGCACCGCGCCACCGACCGGGCGATGCCAGGACTGAGCTCGTCGAGCCCGCTGCAGACGCGCTACGTGCCTGTGGGCTTCATGTGGTTCGAGGGTTTCTCGCGGCTGGTGCAGGCTGGCGTGCAGCTGCCCGGGCTGGGTGGCGGCGGAGATGCCGGCGACGCCGGCGATGCCAGGCGCAGGGCACTGGAGGGCTACCCGGGCCTGCTGGCCCACGAGCTGATCGGCCGCACGAGCTACAAGAACAGCGAGGCACCCGAGCGGCTGCTGGCGCGCAAGAGCATCGTCGAGATGCTGGAGCAGGGCCGCACGCGGCTGGGCCTGCGGCTGAAGCTCACGCCCGCGCAGGCCGGCGATCTGGTGGCCGATGCCAGCGGCGACCGGCTCGATGCCGTGCTGTGCCTGATGCAGGCGGCCTGGGCGGCCGAGCAGCCTGGGCACGGACAGCCGGCGTCGGTGGACGCCGTCGAAGGCTGGATCACCAGCGCCGGCGCCGCCCCGCCCTGAAACCGCACCCTGACACCTCGCACAAGCCGCCGATGACCCCCGACGACTGGTTCGCCTCGCGCGGATGGCAGCCGTTCGAGTTCCAGCGCCGCGTGTGGGCGGCCATGGCGCGGGGCGAGAGCGGCCTGCTGCATACCAGCACCGGCAGCGGCAAGACGCTGGCGGTGTGGATGGGCGCACTGCTGCGCTCGCGCGCGCAGCCCGCGCCCGCACCGGGGCTGCAGGTGCTGTGGCTGACGCCAATGCGCGCGTTGGCCGCTGACACCACCCGAGCCTTGGCCGAGCCTCTGTCGGCGCCGCACAGCCTGGCGCCCGCGTGGCGTGTGGGCCAGCGCACCGGCGACACACCCGCGGCCGAGCGCGCCCGGCAACACCGCCGCATGCCCGAGGCGCTGGTGACGACGCCGGAGTCGCTGAGCCTGCTGCTCACGCGCGAGCGTGCCGCGCACGAGCTGGCGGGCGTGCACACCGTGGTCGTCGACGAGTGGCACGAGCTCATCGGCAACAAGCGGGGCGTGCAGGTGCAGTTGGCGCTGGCGCGGCTGAGGCGCTTCAACCCCGGCCTCGTGGTCTGGGGCCTCAGCGCCACCCTGGGCAACCTGGCCGAGTCGATGGCCACGCTCACGGGCAGCGAATACGCGACGCTGGTGCAGGGCCTGCACGACAAGGCCCTGGTCATCGACACGCTGCTGCCGGTGGAGCCGGGCCGCTTCAGCTGGGGCGGCCACCTGGGTGCGCAGATGCTGGAGCCGGTGGTGCGCGAGATCGAGTCGAGCGGCACGACGCTGGTCTTCACCAACACGCGCAGCCAGGCCGAGATCTGGTATCAGCTGCTGCTCGACCAGCGGCCCGAGTGGGCGGGCCTGGTGGCGCTGCACCACGGCAGCCTTGACAAGGCCGTGCGCGAATGGGTCGAGGCGGGCCTCAAGCAGGGTCTGCTGAAGGCCGTGGTAGCAACCTCGAGCCTGGATCTGGGCGTGGACTTCCTGCCGGTGGAGCGCGTGCTCCAGATCGGCAGCGCCAAGGGCGTGGCCCGCCTGCTGCAGCGCGCCGGCCGCAGCGGCCATGCGCCGGGCCGCACCAGCCGCATCACGCTGGTGCCCACAAACACGCTCGAGCTGGTCGAGGCCGCCGCGGCGCGCCGCGCCGCCCTGGCCGGCCGCGTGGAAAGCCGCCGCAGCCCCGAACAGCCGCTGGATGTGCTGGTGCAGCACCTCGTCAGCGTGGCCATCGGCGGCGGCTTCGACGCCGACGAGATGCACGCCGAGGTGTGCAGCAGCCACGCCTACCGCGGCCTCTCGCGCGAGGCCTTCGACTGGGCGCTGCGATTTTGCGAACGCGGTGGCGACAGCCTCTCGGCCTACCCCGAGTACCACCGCATCGTGCGCGCACCGGCCTCGGAGGGCGGCCGCTGGCACGTGGCCGACGCGGCCATCGCGCGGCGCCACAAGCTGATGGTGGGCACCATCGTGTCCGACGCCTCGATGGCCGTGAAGTGGGCCAGCGCAGGCGGTGCCGGCGCCACGCTGGGCCACATCGAAGAGGGCTTCGTCGCGCGGCTGAACAAGGGCGACTGCTTCGTCTTCGCCGGCCGCCTGCTGGAGTTCGTGCGCACGCGCGAGATGGCGGCCTTGGTGCGCGTGGCCAAGAAGTCGCGCGGCGTGGTGCCCTCGTGGGCCGGCGGCAAGATGCCGCTGTCCAGCGAGCTGGCCGAAGCGGTGCAGTCGCTGCTCGATGGCGCCGCGGGTGGCAACTTCGACGAGCCCGAGTTGCAAGCCGCCGAGCCGATGCTGCGCGCGCAGGCGCGGCTGTCGAAGCTGCCGGTGCGCGACGCGTTGCTGGTGGAGCAGTTCGACAGCCGCGAAGGCCACCATGTCTTCATCTACCCGTTTGCCGGCCGCCAGGTGCACATCGGCCTGGCGCAGCTGCTGGCCTGGCGGCTGGCCAGCCGCCTGAAAGATGCGCGGCCCAACACCTTTTCGCTCAGCGTCAACGACTACGGGCTGGAGATCGTGGCCGTGGAGCCGCTGGCCGAAGGCGCCTTCGACGACCCGGCGCTGTTCGACACCACCGAGCTGATGGCCGATGTGCTGGCCAGCCTGAACTCGGGGCAGCTGGCGCAGCGGCGATTTCGCGAGATCGCGCGCGTGGCCGGCCTCGTCTTTGGCGGCTACCCCGGCGCGCCGAAGAGCCTGCGCCAGCTGCAGGCCTCGAGCAGCCTGTTCTACGAGGTCTTCCGCCAGTACGACGTCGGCAACCGGCTGCTGACGCAGGCCCAGAGCGAGGTGCTGGCGCAGGAGCTGGAGCTGTCGCGGCTGCGCGCCACGCTGCAGCGCCTGCAGACGCTGCCGCAGCAGCGGGTGCGCCTGCAGGCACCGAGCCCGTTTGCGCTGCCGCTGATGGTGGAGCGGCTGCGCGAGCAGCTCAGCACCGAGAAGCTCAAGGACCGCCTGGCGCGCCTGGTGGCCGAAGGCGAGGCCGCGCTGGCCGATGCGCCCGCACCGGGTGGGCGGCGCCGGCGCCGTGCGGCATCATCCGGGGCGTGAAGACCACCACCGCCACTGTCGTTGTTGCGCTGCTGTGGTGGGCGCTGCCCGCCTCGGCCCAGAAGACCGCCGCACCTGCCAAGGGCCAACAGGGCCAGGTCGTGGCCGTGATGGATGGCGACACCCTGGTGCTGCGTGTGCCCAGCGGCCCGCCGGTGACGGTGCGCCTTCGCGACATCGACGCACCCGAGATCTGCCAGCCCTGGGGCGTGGAGGCCAGGAACGCGCTGTCCGAGCTGACGCTGAACAAGTTCGCCATCCTCACGCCGGTGGCGCGCGACAGCTTCGGCCGCACGGTGGGCCGCATCACCGTCGAAGATCTCGACGTCGGCAAGCACCTGGTCGAGAACGGCCATGCCTGGAGCACCCGCGGCCGCAACGATCGCGGGCCGCTCGTCAAGCAGGAGCGCATGGCCAAGGCCCTGAGCCGCGGCCTGCACGTCCAGCTGCCGCGCGCAGTGCCGCCCTGGGAGTGGCGGCGCAACCAGGGGCCTTGCCCCAAGGCATGAGCGGGCGGGCTGGGCGCTAGGAGCGTGGGCGGCAGAACATCGCCGAACACGCCAAGGTGACCAAGATCTGCGGAGGCGCGGCTGATTGACTGATTTCGAGCACCTCTGTCGCGTGTCGCGGTCTGCTGGACGCC